>CAZFTZ010000322.1:0-12020 GCA_964521875.1 uncultured Cellulomonas sp.
GGTCGATGACGACGGGTGGCCTGCTGGCGGTCCACGCCCACCCGGACGACGAGACGCTCTCCACCGGCGCCCTGCTGGCGGCGTGGGCCACGGCCGGCCTGCCGGTGACGGTGGTGACGGCCACCCGCGGCGAACGGGGCGAGGTGATCCCGCCGGAGCTGGCGCACCTCGAGGGCGACGGCCGGGCGCTGGCGGCGCACCGCTCGTCGGAGCTGGCGACGGCGCTGGCCGCCCTCGGCGTGAGCGACCACGCCTTCCTCGACGCCCTGCCCTGCTCGTCCGGTCCCGCCGCACGTGGTGCTGGTGCGACCGGTGGGACCGGTGCGACACAGCAGTCACCTGCGTCGCTCGTGCGGCGGGATCGGACGTACGAGGACTCGGGGATGGTGTGGGCAGGGACGGCGCGGGCAGGTGCCGTCACCGACGTGCCGCAGGGGGCGTTCGTCGGTGTGCCCCTCGACGAGGCCGCGGGGCGGCTGGCCGCGCTGCTGCGTGAGCGGCGGCCGGGCGTCGTCGTCACCTACGACCCGGAGGGCGGCTACGGCCACCCCGACCACGTCCGGGTCCACGAGGTGACGATGCGCGCCGTCGCGCTGGCGTCGGACGCGGACTGGCGGCCCGCCGTCTGGTGGCGGCGCACCGCCCGGACGGAGCTCGCGGCCGGCTACCGCGCGCTGAGCGGCCCGGACGTACGTTCGGCACTCGGCGGTCTGTACGACGGGCTGGCGCTGCCGGACCCGGAAGGCCCGTTCCCCGCCGTGGCGGTGCCCGACGAGCAGGTGGAGGTCGTCGTCCAGGTCGACCCGGTGCGCGACCGCGTCCTGGCCGCCCTGCGCGCCTACACGACCCAGGTGCAGGCGGTGCGCCGGGTCGAGGGCGAGCCGTCGCTCGTCGGCTGCTACGCCCTCTCCGACAGCGTCCTCCAGCCGTTGCTCCCGCACGAGGGGTACGTCCGGGTGAGTGGACCCGAACCCGCCCTGCCCGCACACGTGCGGCGGCTACCCTGACGGCGTGCGACCTCTGACCGCCGCGGTGCTCGGCAAGGCCGCGGCGACCCTCGTCCTCGGTGTCGTCGTCGGCGCCGTGGGTACCGTGATGCACCGCTGGCACGAGCCGTGGGGCGTGGTGATCTGCCTCGCGCTCGTCGTCACGGCGTCGGTGACCGCGCGTGCCTGGGCCGGCTGGCCCGCCTGGGTCGCCTACGCCGGGGGCGTGTTCTTCGCGGTGCAGGCCATGGCGCAGACCGGTCCCGGCGGCGACGTGCTGGTCCCGTCCGGTCAGCTGATCGGCTGGGTGTGGGTGATCGGCTCGATCGGGCTGGCGCTGGCCACCGGTCTGTTGCCGGCACGGCTGTTCCGCGACGGGTCGCGCGGCTCGCGCCCGGACGCGCACCCGTCGGTGCCGGGGCCCGGCGAGCCGGTGTGATGGCGGTCGCGCCCGACGACTACCGCGCGGTCGCGACGCGCCTGCCGGGCGCGGTGTGCGTCGTCGCGGTGGGCTGGCGCGGCTCGGTCCACGCCACCACGGTCAGCTCGGTGGCCTCGGTGTCGCTCGACCCGCCGCAGCTGCTGTTCTGCGTCCATGCCGACGCCCGGCTGGCGGACGCGCTCGCCGAGGTCGACACCTGGACGCTCAGCGTCCTGGCCGCCGGGCAGGCCCCGGTCGCGGACTGGCTCGCCTCCGCGGGACGCCCGACGATCGGCCAGCTCGACCGCGTGCCGCACACGACGTCCGAGGTCACCGGTGCGGTGCGGATGGACGGTGCCACCGCGTGGTTCGACTGCCGGACCTCCGCGTCGCACCCGTCCGGTGACCACCTGATCGTCGTCGGCGACGTGCTGGATGCGCGTCCCGGCCTGCCGGCAGCAGGCGCCCTGGTGCACGTGAACGGACACCTGCGACCGGTTCTCTGAGCAGCGGCGCGCGACCGGGACTGCCCGGCCGGGAAGGGCCGGGGTCGTAGAATCCCCGGCGCAGCAGACGAACGGGGGATACCGCATGGCGCGTCAGTCCGACAGCGAGCAGCCGGTGGAGACTCCCGGGCAGCCCGCGTCGGGGACGGGTGCCGGCGCCGGCGGCGACACGCACTGGCCCACCTGGGAGGACATCGCCCGGCTGCACCGCATCCCCAGCGCCGACGGCACCATCCCCGAACCTGCCCCCGAACCTGCCCCCGAGCCGGTGACGGAGCCCGAGCCGGAGCCGGAGCCCGACGAGGCCCCTTCCGACGACGGCCATGAGGCCGCGCCCGACGAGCCGCAGTCCGAGGTCGCGGACGAGACCGAGCCCGACGACACAGGGACCGAGCCCGAGCCCGACGAGACCGAGGCCGACGAGCCGCAGTCCGAGGTCGCGGACGAGACCGAGCCCGACGAGACCGAGTCCGGCGCCGGTGACGAGACCGAGCCCGACGAGCCGGAGCCCGGGAGCGGGGAGGACACCGCACCGCCCGCGCCCGCGGAGGAGCCGGTGGAGCAGTCGGACGAGGCGCCGCAGGACGCCGCCACCGTCGTCCTGCCGCCCGCCGTCGAGGACGACGAGTCGTCGGACGCCGTCGCCGCTGCCGAGAGCGGCGCGGCCGACGAGACCGTCGTCATGGCGCCGGTGGAGCCTGCCGTCGAGCCGGAGGCCCCCGCCCCACCGGAGCCCGGGCCCTCCGTCCCGGCGCGGGTCAGCGCCTTCCCCGCCACGTCCACGCCCGCCACCGAGAGCCCCCGCGTCACCGCTGGCCCGGTGCCGGCCCAGCCGCAGCAGCGCGAGCCGTCGGTGCTCGACGAGTTCCCGGTGCAGGAGCACCGTCGTCGCTGGCCGCTGCGGCTGGCGATCGTGCTCGGCATCGTCGTCGTGCTGGCGGGGGCCTACGTCGGCATGAGCTACGCGCTGCAGCACAAGGTGCCGCACGGGGCGACCGTGGCAGGCGTCGAGATCGGTGGCCTGACCTCGTCGGAAGCGGTGCAACGCCTGGCCACCCAGCTCGCGGACGTCACCACGCAGCCACTGGCCGTCACCGCCAACGACGTGCAGGCCCAGCTCGACCCTGCGGCCGCCGGGCTGACGTTCGACGCGCAGGCGACGGTCGACGGCCTCACCGGCGTCGACCTGACCGACCCACGCCGGCTGTGGCGGCAGATCGTCGGCATCGGTGACGTCGCCCCGGTCGCGGCGGTGGACCGAGACGCGCTGGCGTCGGTCGTCGACGGGCTGTCCGACACGCTGAGCGCCGCCCCGGTGGACGGTGCGATCGTCTTCGTCGACGGCGCCCCGCACTCGACGCCGGCCGCGGACGGCTGGAAGGTCGACCAGGACGCCGCAGTGCAGCAGATCGCCGAGACCTGGCTGTCCGCCGCCCGCCCGCTGCAGCTCCCCACCACGACGGTCGCACCCGACATCACGCAGGAGGAGACGGACCGCGCGCTCGCGGACGTCGCTCAGCACGTGTCCGGCGGCCCGGTCTCCGTCACCGTCGGCGACCAGACGGCCACGCTCGCGGCACCGGCGCTGGCGGCCGCGGCGTCGTTCGTGCCGCAGGACGGCGACCTGGTGCTGCAGATGAACGGCCAGTCGCTCACCGACGCGGTGCTCGCGCAGCTGCCCGGCGTGCTCACCCCGGCGGCGGACGCGCACTTCGAGTTCCAGAACGACGCCCCGGTGGTCGTCCCCGGCCAGGCCGGCACGACGCTGGACCCGGCACAGGTGGCCACCGCGGTCGCGGAGGCTGCCGCCAGGGCGACCGACCGCGCCGCGACCCTCCAGCTCGTGCCGACCGACCCGTCCCAGTCGACGGCCGCCCTCGAGGCGCTCGGCATCAAGGAGGTCGTCGGCGAGTTCGACACGCCGCTGACCAGCGACCACATCCGTGACATCAACATCAAGCAGGGCGCGGCGAACATCACCGGCACGCTCATCCGCCCGGGCGAGACGTTCAGCCTCACCGAGGCGCTCGGCCCCATCGACACCGCCCACGGCTTCGTCGCGGCGGGCGCGATCGTCGACGGCGAGCACACCGACGCGATGGGCGGCGGCCTGTCGCAGGTCTCGACCACGACCTACAACGCGGCGTACCTCGCCGGGTTCGAGATCGTCGAGCACACGCCGCACTCGCAGTGGTTCAGCCGCTACCCGGAGGGCCGCGAGGCGACGATCTTCACCGGCCAGATCGACATGAAGTGGAAGAACAACACCCCCTACGGCGCGCTGGTGCAGGCGTGGGTGAGCGACGACCACCGCGTCCACGTGCGGATCTGGGGCACCAAGTACTGGACGGTGGAGAGCACGACGAGCTCCCGCTCCAACGTCCACCAGCCGACGACCGTCTACGACCAGTCGGCCGGCTGCACGCCGGAGGCCAAGGGCAACCCGGGCTTCACGGTGACCGTGACGCGCAAGGTGTACCTCGGCACGGAGCTGAAGGACACCCACAAGTGGACGACGACCTACAAGCCGCAGAACCAGGTGGTCTGCGGCCCGCCGCCGGCCACGACCGCAACGCCCTAGGGGAAGGCCCGACGAGGCCGCGCGGGCGGCACCACCTTCGTCACCCTGATCGCCGCGGCGGGCACGTGGACGTCCCCGTGCCGCCTGGTCCGCACCAGCACGCCGTCGTCGTCCACCGCCAGCAGGTCGCCGACGACGTCGGTGTGGTGCGGCGGCGGCGCGTCGGCCGGGACGTCGTCGAGCACCCGGCGGACCACCACCCGGATCCCCGGCGTCCACTGGCGCCACGACGGCGTGGAGGGCGAGGACACGTGGGGGATACTAGGGCGACCGAGGGGAAGGACCAGCCGTGACGTACGTGATCGCCGAGCCGTGTGTGGACGTCAAGGACAAGGCGTGCATCGAGGAATGCCCTGTCGACTGCATCTACGAAGGCCGCCGGTCGCTGTACATCCACCCCGACGAGTGCGTCGACTGCGGCGCCTGCGAGCCGGTCTGCCCGGTCGAGGCGATCTTCTACGAGGACGACCTGCCGCCGCAGTGGTCGCCCTACTACCAGGCCAACGTCGAGTTCTTCGACGGCATCGGCTCGCCGGGGGGCGCGGCCAAGCTGGGCCAGATCGACAAGGACCACCCGGTGGTCTCCGCCCTGCCGCAGCGGCAGTAGGCGCGTATGGGCTTCGTCACCGACGGCCTGCCCGACTTCCCCTGGGACACTCTCGCCGACGTGACCGCGCGCGCCCGCGCGTACCCCGGCGGGATCGTCGACCTGTCCGTCGGCACCCCCGTGGACCCGACGCCCGAGGTCGTCCGGGAGGCCCTGGTCGCCGCCGCGGACTCGCCCGGCTACCCCCAGACCCACGGCACCCCCGAGCTCCGCCAGGCGGTCGCCCGCTGGTTCGCCCGACGACGGCACGTGCCTGACCTCGACCCGGACGGCGTGCTGCCGACGCTCGGCTCCAAGGAGCTCGTCGCGCTGCTGCCCTCGCTTCTCGGCCTGGGCGCCGGAGACGTGGTGCTGCACCCACAGGTCGCCTACCCGACGTACGACGTCGGCGCGCGGCTGGCCGGCGCGATCCCCGAGCCGTGCGCGGACCCGGCGGCTCGGCTGGCGGACGACGACGCCGGCGCGGTGCGGCTCGTCTGGCTCAACTCCCCGGGCAACCCGGACGGCGCCGTGCTGTCCGTCGACGAGCTGCGGGCCGTGGTCGAGGCCGCGCGGGCGGCGTCTGCGCGGCACGGGCACCCGGTCGTCGTCGCGTCCGACGAGTGCTACGCCGAGCTGGCGTGGGAGGAGCCGTGGACGAGCGAGGGCGTGCCGAGCCTGCTCGACCCCCGGGTGACCGGTGGTGACCACGCCGGCCTGCTGGTGGCCTACTCGCTGTCCAAGCAGTCGAACCTCGCCGGCTACCGCGCCGCGTTCGTCGCGGGGGACCGCGCGCTCGTCGGGCGGCTGCTCGAGGTGCGCAAGCACGCGGGCTTCATGGTGCCCGGGCCGGTGCAGGCCGCGCTGGTGGCGGCGCTGACGGACGACGCGCACGTCGCCGAGCAGAAGGCACGCTACGCCCGCCGGCGCCGGCTGCTGACCGCGGCGTTCCAGGACGCCGGCTACGTCGTCGACGGCTCGCAGGCCGGGCTGTACCTGTGGCTGCGCCCGGCCGGCGCCGGGCAGGACTCGCGCGTCACGGTGGCCGACCTGGCCGGGCTGGGCATTCTCGTCGCCCCGGGGGCGTTCTACGGGAAGGCTGGTGCCGGTCACGTCCGGGTGGCGCTCACGGCGCCCGACGAACGGGTCGCTGACGCGAGCACTCGCCTGACGGGTGCATGATGGTTTCCGGTGTCACTACCTCGACATCGAGATAAATTCTCGGTAGGGGATTGGTCACACCACTCCCGGTGCAGGTAAAGTCTCGCCAAACTTCGTGTGTGGCGTACACCAGAGTGACGCAACGATGCGGACCCGCCCGTCCCGGACGGCGCAGGAAGGACTCCCCATGACGGACATCCTCACGACGCAGAAGCCGGTCCAGCTCGTCGTCGACGGCCAGTCCAGGGACCTGCCGATCGTCCAGGCCACCGAGGGCAACGACGGCATCGTCGTCTCCTCGCTGCTGCGGGACACCGGCATGGTGACCGTCGACCCCGGCTTCATGAACACCGCGTCGTGCGAGTCGAAGATCACCTACATCGACGGCGACGCCGGCATCCTGCGCTACCGCGGCTACCCGATCGACCAGCTCGCCGAGCACTCGACCTTCCTCGAGGTGGCCTACCTGCTCATCAACGGCGAGCTGCCGGACGCCGCGACGCTCGACGCCTTCAGCGAGCGCGTCAACCGTCACACGCTGGTGCACGAGGACTTCCGCACGTTCATGGGGACGTTCCCCCGCGGTGCCCACCCGATGTCGGTCATGGCGTCGGCGATCAACGCGCTGTCGACGTTCTACCCGGAGTCGCTCGACCCGTTCGACCCGGAAGCCGTCGAGCTGGCGACCGTGCTGATCCTCGCCAAGACCCGCACCATCACGTCGTACGTGATGCGCGCCTCCAAGGGCGAGCCGCTGCTCTACCCCGACTACTCGCGCGGCTACGTCGAGGACTTCCTGCGGATGGCGTTCGCGGTGCCGTACCAGCAGTGGGACCCGAACCCGGTGGCGGTCAAGGCGCTCGACAAGCTGCTGATCCTGCACGCCGACCACGAACAGAACTGCTCGACGTCGACGGTGCGGATCGTCGGCTCCAGCCACGCCAACATCTACGCGTCGGTCGCGGCCGGCATCAACGCGCTGTCCGGCCCGCTGCACGGCGGCGCCAACGAGGCCGTGCTCAAGATGCTGACCGAGATCAAGCGGAACGGCGGCGACGCCAGCGACTTCATGCGCCGGGTCAAGGACAAGGAGGACGGGGTCCGGCTGATGGGCTTCGGCCACCGGGTCTACAAGAACTACGACCCGCGCGCCGCCATCGTGAAGAAGTCCGCGCACGACGTGCTGGCCGCGCTCGGCACGCAGGACGAGCTGCTGGACATCGCGATGACCCTCGAGGACATCGCGCTGCACGACGACTACTTCATCAGCCGCAAGCTGTACCCGAACGTCGACTTCTACACCGGCATCATCTACAAGGCGATGGGGTTCGACGAGCAGATGTTCACGCCGCTGTTCGCGCTCGGCCGGATGCCCGGCTGGATCGCGCAGTGGCGGGAGATGATGCTCGACCCGCAGACCAAGATCGGCCGGCCGCGGCAGATCTACACCGGTGCCGCCGAACGGGACTACGTCCCCGCCGAGGAGCGCTGACCCGCCAACGTCAGGACGACCTGGCCCGCCGGGACGGGGGCCAGGGCGCTCTGCACCTGGTTCCAGCCGGTCGCGCCGTCCCGCACCCAGACCTCGTCGGCCACGCGGACCTCGTCGAGCGCGAGTGGGCTCGCCACCGCGACCGACCACTGCGCGGCCGCCCACGCGCCGCGCGCGGGGTCGTCGGGCGCCAGCGTGGACGCGTCCAGTGTCACGGTCGCCGCGGTCCTCGTCGCGGTGTCCGCCGGGATGGCCGACGACGGCAGGTCGCCCAGGTCGCGCTGGACCCTGGCCACCACCGTGTCCGGAGAGCCCGCGGCGTCCGCCGCCGGCAGCGTGCAGCTCAGCGACGCCACCGACCACCCCGTCAGCGCAGAGGCGAACGCCCGGGCGCGGGTCTCGTGCTGGGCGTAGGCGTCCGGGTACGCCGAGCGCTGCACCGCCTGCGCGGCCTGCGTGACCGGGATGCTCGTGTAGTCCGGCACCGTGACCAGATGGTCGTAGAACGTGTTCGTGGCGAACACCGGGTCCATCACCTGCTCCGCCGTGCCCCAACCCTGCGACGGCCGCTGCTGGAACAGGCCGAGCGAGTCCAGGTCGCCGTGGTCCAGGTTGATCAGGCCGGACTCCTGCAGCGCGGTGGCCAGTGCGATCGTCACTGCCCGGGCCGGCAGGCCCCGCCGCAACGCCACCGCCGCGATCAGCGCGGCGTTGTCCGCCTGGGCGGGTGAGAGCTGCGTGGTCCCGCCGTCGGTGGTGGCCGTGCAGGCGGCGACGAACGGCACCGTGACGCTGCGGTCCAGCCACGCCACGACGGCCCAGACCGCGCCACCGCCGAGGGCCACGAGCGCCGCGACGAGGACGAGCGCGACGAGCCACCTGCGGCGCGCACCACGCCGCGGCGGCCGCCGGCGAGCCGCGGCCATCGAGTCCCCCTACGTCGTCAGTTGTCGTGCAGCGCCGTGTTCAGCCGTACCCCGATGCCGGACCGCGCCGTCGCCTCGACGGCGCCCGTCAGGGAGTTGCGGCGGAACAGGATCCCGTCGCTGCCGGCAAGGTCCCGGGCGGCCACGGTGCGGCCGTCCTGCTCGTCACCGAAGCCCAGCAGCGTCACCTTGGTCCCGGCTGTCAGATAGAGCCCCGCCTCGACGACGCAGTCGTCGCCCAGCGGGATTCCCAGTCCCGAGTTGGCGCCGAGCAGCGTGCGCCGCCCGAGCGAGACGACCACCCGGCCGCCGCCGGACAGCGTGCCCATGATCGAGGCGCCGCCGCCGACGTCCGACCCGTCGCCGATCACCACGCCTTGCGACACGCGGCCCTCGATCATCGCGACGCCGAGCGTGCCGGCGTTGTAGTTGACGAAGCCGGCGTGCATCACGGTGGTGCCGGGGGACAGGTAGGCGCCCAGCCGCACCCGGTCGGCGTCGGCGATGCGGACCTTCGGCGGCACCACGTAGTCGACCATGCGCGGGAACCGGTCCACACCCAGCACCGTGAGCGGGCCGCGGGCGCGCAGCCGGATGCGCGTCGCCTCGAAGTCCTCCGACGCGCACGGGCCGGCGGACGTCCAGACCACGATGGGCAGCACGGAGAAGATGCCGTCGAGGTTGATCGTGTTGGGCAGCACCAGCCGGTGCGACAGCAGGTGCAGCCGGAGGTAGGCGTCGGTGGTGCTCGTCGGCGGGCTGTCGAGGTCGACCACCGTCACCACCGGCTCGACGCGCACGTGACGGGCCTCGTCGCGCCCGGCGCCGGCGGCCAGGCCCGCCGGAAGGGCGACGTCGGCAGGGAGCGGGCCGAGCGCGGGGCTCGGGTACCAGGTGTCGAGCACGGTGCCGTCGTCGGTCACCGTGGCGAGGCCGTGGCCCCAGGCGGCGCGGTCGGTCATGGCGTCAGCGTACGGGGAGCGGCGAGGCCGCACGTGAGGCAGGACTTCGGTCGGCGGTGCGCCGCCCTCGTGGTGCCTAGGGTGTGCGCCGTGGCCGACCCCCGGGGCTTCCTGTCCGTGCGTCACCGTGCGCTGCCGCCGGACCGCCCGGCCGACGAGCGCGTCCACGACTGGTGCGAGGTCCATGCGCCGCGGCCCGGTGACCCCGAGTCGCTGGCGCTGCTGCACGAGCAGTCCTCCCGGTGCATGAGCTGCGGTGTCCCGTTCTGCCACTTCTCCTGCCCGCTGGGCAACCTGGTCCCGGAGTGGAACGACCTCGTCTGGCGCGGCCAGTGGGCGGACGCGGCGGACCGGCTGCTGCAGACCAACAACTTCCCCGAGCTGACCGGCCGGCTGTGCCCGGCGCCGTGCGAGTCCGGTTGCGTGCTCGGCATCAACCAGCCGCCGGTCACGATCAAGAACGTCGAGGTGTCGATCGTCGAGGAGGCGTTCGCGCGCGGGCTCGTCGTGCCGCAGGTGCCGCGCTGGTACACCGGGCACACCGTGGCCGTCGTCGGCTCCGGGCCCGCCGGGCTGGCGGCCGCGCAGCAGCTGACGCGGGCCGGGCACACCGTCGCCGTCTACGAGCGCGCGGACGCCGCCGGCGGACTGCTGCGCTACGGCATCCCCGAGTTCAAGCTGGAGAAGACCGTCCTCGACCGGCGCCTGGCGCTGATGAAGGAGGAGGGCACCCGGTTCCACCTCGGCGTCGAGGTCGGCACCACAGTGAGCGGCGACGAGCTGCGCCGCCGCTACGACGCGGTGCTCCTGGCCGTGGGCTCGACGACGCCGCGCGACCTGCCGGTGCCCGGTCGCCACCTGGCCGGAGTGCTGCAGGCGATGGAGTACCTGCCGCCCGCCAACCGGGTCGCCCGCGGCGAGGTCGTCGCGGACCAGCCGGTCGCCACCGGCAAGGACGTGGTCGTCGTCGGCGGCGGGGACACCGGCGCGGACTGCCTCGGCACCGCGCTGCGCCAGGGCGCGCGCTCGGTGACGCAGCTCGAGATCCTTCCCCAGCCGCCCGACGAGCGTCCGGCCGGCCAGCCCTGGCCCACCTACCCGTCGATCTTCCGCACCTCGACCGCCCACCAGGAGGGTGGCGAGCGGCTCTACGCCGTCTCCACCGTGGAGATGCTCGGCGACGAGGACGGTGCGGTGCGCGCGCTGCGGATCGTCGACGTCGTCCCGGTGGACGGCCGGTTCGACCCGCTGCCTGGCACCGAGCGGGAGATCCCGGCGCAGCTCGTGCTGCTCGCGATGGGCTTCACCGGCCCGGAGCGCGGCCCGCTGCTCGACCAGCTCGGTGTCGGTCTCACCCCGCGCGGGACGATCGCGCGCGACGACGCCTTCGCCACGGACGTCCCGGGCGTGTTCGTCGCCGGCGACGCCGGCCGCGGCCAGTCGCTGGTCGTGTGGGCGATCGCCGAGGGTCGCGCGGCGGCCAGCGCAGTGGACGCCTACCTGTCCGGCGCCGCGACGTCCGAGCTCCCCGCCCCGATCAAGGCCAGCACGGCGAGCCTGCGCCTGTAGCGGCGCGGCGCGATCCGGCCCGCCGGTATACGGCGGGCCCCCGGCTCCCGGCTCCCGGCTCTCGAGGTCGCGCGGCCCGCCCGCGTCCCGACGAGCACCGTGGCCCCCGGGCGCTCGCGTCCCGGAGCGCCCAGCGGCTTCCCGGACGTTGCGGTGTGTCAACAATGTTGACTGTGTGCAACGTCGCCACGGAGGAGAGGGCTGCCTCGGCCGACCCCATTCGAGTGCGGATCAGTACGCCGGGTCGTCGGGACGAGGGCGACGGTTCCGCGGCCGGCACCCGTAAGGTCGGACCGTGGCACTCGACCCGTCCGCCGACCTGCTCACCCTGACGCGTGCCGTCGTCGACGTGCCGTCCGTCTCCGGCAACGAGGCGGCGCTCGCGGACCTCGTCGAGCAGGCGCTCCGCGCCCGCCCGCACCTGACCGTCGACCGCGACGGCGACACCGTCGTCGCGCGCACCCGCGCGGGTCGCGACCGCCGCGTCGTCGTCGCCGGTCACCTCGACACCGTGCCGGTCGCGGCGAACCTGCCGAGCCACGTCGAGGACGGCGTCGTCTGGGGCCGCGGCACCGTCGACATGAAGGCCGGCGTCGCCGTGATGCTCTCGCTGGCGGCGGAGCTGGCCGCGCCCACCAGCGACGTCACGTGGGTGTTCTACGACAACGAGGAGGTCGCCGCCGAGCTCAACGGCCTCGGCCGGGTCGCGACCGCCCACCCCGGCTGGCTCGCCGCCGACTTCGCCGTGCTGTGCGCGCCGACCGCCGCCGGCGTCGAAGGCGGCTGCAACGGCACGCTGCGCGCCAAGGTCGTCGTGCCCGGCGTCGCCG
>CAZFTZ010000323.1:0-8513 GCA_964521875.1 uncultured Cellulomonas sp.
CGACGAGACTCATTCCAGACCGCGTGTCAGGAAGACCACTGGGCGGTGGCTGTGAGCCCGGGATGAGCGTCAGCCGGCGAGCAACCGCGCGATCAGCCGGTCCGCGATTCCCGAGGCCTCACCGGGGTCGTCGAACAGCAGGGCGAGGACAGAGGCGAGGTGGTGGTGCACCGCCACCAGGCCGAACGCGATGTCCCGGTCCTCCCGGCCAGGCACGGTGTCGTCGTCGGCCCCGGAGGCTCGCGCCCGGTGCGCCGCGGTCGCGACCCGTCGTAGCCGCGGGCGTTCACCCGCGCCAGCTCGTCGCGCGCCTCGGGGTGGCGGACCGCGTACACGGACAGCTCGAGTGCGAGCAGCACCTGCGGGGTCGCCTCGTCGTCCGCCTGCCGTACCGCGAAACAGCCGGTGCAGGTCCACAGGCTCGGACGAGTCCGCGAGCGCGGCGGCGGCGAGCAGGTCGGCGCGGGTGCGCTCGGCCCTGGGGGTGCGGCGCACCCCCAGCTCGGCGATCGCGTCGTCGAGCTCCTCGGTCGCCTGGCGTGCGCCGTTTCACCCGAGCCGCGCCCGGGCTGGTGACCGCCCGCCGCCCGGGCGAGGATGGCCCGGTGCGCCTGCCCGTGATGCCGCCCGTCGACCCGATGCTCGCCAAGGTCGCGCCGGAGATCCCGCCGGGCCTGCGCTACGAGCCGAAGTGGGACGGGTTCCGCACCGTCGTCTTCCGCGACGGCGACGAGGTGGAGCTCGGCTCGCGCAACACCAAGCCGATGCAGCGCTACTTCCCCGAGGTCGTCGCCGCGATCCTCGCCGACCTGCCGGAGCGGTGCGTCGTCGACGGCGAGATCGTCGTACCCAGCGCGGACGGCACCCGCCTGGACTGGGACGCTCTGCTGCAGCGCGTCCACCCGGCGGCGTCGCGGGTCAGGCTGCTCGCCGAGCAGACACCGGCGCGGCTGGTGGTGTGGGACATCCTGGCGCTCGGGGACGACGACCTGACCGGCCTGCCGTTCGCCGACCGGCGGGCGCGTCTCGAGCTGGTCGTCGGCAGCTCGTCGGGCGCGGTCTCGGTGACGCCGCAGACGGACGACCTGGCCGTGGCGCAGGAGTGGTTCAGCGAGTTCGAGGGCGCCGGCCTGGACGGCGTCGTCGCCAAGGACCCCGCCGGGACGTACCAGCCGGGCAAGCGCGTGATGACCAAGGTGAAGCACCAGCGGACCGCCGACTGCGTCGTCGCCGGCTACCGGCTGCACACGTCGGGCCCGGACGCGGTCGGCTCGCTGCTGCTCGGCCTCTACACGGACGACGGAGTGCTCGCCTCGGTCGGCGTGGCCGGCGCCTTCACCATGGCGTACCGGCGGCGGCTGCTCGACGAGCTGGCGCCGCTGATCACGACGCTGGAGGGCCACCCATGGGGGGCCGCCGCCACCGGACGCACACCGCGCGAGGCGGAGCACAGCCGGTGGGCGGCCAACCGCGACCTGTCGTTCGTGCCGCTGCGCCCGGAGCACGTGGTCGAGGTGTCCTACGACCACCTGGAGGGTGACCGGTTCCGTCACACCGCGCAGCTGCTGCGGTGGCGGCCGGACCGCGACCCGCGCACCTGCACCTACGCGCAGCTCGACGAGCCGGTGCGGTACGACCTGGCGCAGGTGCTCCCCGCCCGGTAGCCCACGGGGCCTACCAGCCCCCGCCACCACCACCGCCGACGCCGCCCCCGGAGAAGCCACCGCCGCCGAACCCGGAGCCGCCGGACGACCCCGGCGTCGGCGCCGACAGCGACTCGGTCGCCACCGACGCGAACCGCTCCATCGAGCCGGCGAACGCCTGGCCCCAGAAGATGCCCGGCACCGGGTTGTAGTAGCCGACGTACCAGCCGGGCTGGGGCACCGTGGCACCGGAGGCCGCGAGCTCGCCGAAGATCCGCGCCCACCGGTCGGCCAGGCCGAACACGATCGCGTACGGCAGGTACTTCGAGAAGATGTCCTGCCCCTCCTCGAACTTCAGCTGGTTCGCCTCGGCAGTCGCCAGGTACCGGCGGAAGCCGAGGGTCTGCGCCAGCACGGCGGTGCCGTCGGGCGTGCGCGCGGGCGCAGCCTTGGCCAGCACGAAGCCGACGACGAGCCCGACGATCGCGAGCGCGACGCCGATCAGCCCGACGCCACGCGCCTGGACGTGGTTGCTCACCGACAGGAACGCGGCGACGAGGCCGATGGCGACGAGCGCGACGCCGGCCGCCCGCCAGGCGGTGCGCACGGTGCGCGGGTTGGCGCGGAACCAGCCGTTCTCCGTCACGTGCCGGTACAGGCCGGTCTGCACCGACGCCATCGAGGACGCGAACGTCGTCTTCAGCTCCGACAGCTTCACCTGCTGCCGCCCGGCGAACAGGCTGCGCAGCAGCGTCGCCTCAAACTCCAGCTCGGTGCCGTCGAGGTCCTTGAGCTGGACGAGCGTCCAGTCCTTCGGCTTCTTGTTCGGGTTGCTGCGCGGTACCTCCTCGATGCGCAGGTAGCCGCGCACCGCGAGGTCGACGAGCGTCGCGGTGACGTCCACCGGGTCGGCCTGCTCGTCGACGAGCGTGCCGATCTCCCCCGGCCGGGTGCCCTCCGGCGGTGCGAACTGGACGGTCACCGCCGCGCGGCGGCGCGGCCCGACGAGCGTCTGCTGCCCGTCGACCGGCCGCAGCCCAGGTGTCAGGCCGAGATACTCCTGGTCGCGGCCCACCTTGCGGACGCGCACCGCCGCCAGCCCGATGCCGCCGAGCAGCACCGCTCCGGCCACCCCACCACCGACGCCGGCCGGGTTGAGGGCGGACATCGGGTCGTACTTCGGGCCGAGGATCGGCGGGGCGTCGAACGTGCCGCCCGGCCAGCCGGTGACCGTGGTCCACTCCTCACCCACGGCGAGCGCGTCCTGCGTGAACGTCGAGCCGTCGCCGTCGACCGCCGCCGACGTGCACGGCGTGGTGTCGCCGTAGGCGCCGGCGAAGCACACTGCGCCCTCCACCGCCGCCGGTCCGGTGACCCTCGCGGACAGCCGCGACAGCGGCACCTCCCAGCCGTTGCCGATGACGTTCCAGTTCAGCTCGTCGCCGCTGTGCTGGTCGTTCGCCTGGTTGACCCAGCCCTCGACGGTGTAGCTCACCACGTAGCGCTGCACGCCTGAGACGTCGTCGACGTCCGGGTCACCGATGCGCAGCACGATCGCGTCCGCGTCGTCCTCCCGGTTGACCTGTGCCGGGGCACCGGACGGGCTGGACGCGGCGATGTCGGAGTACCGGTACAGCCGGTCCTGCGTGTCGTCGTACCGCTGCCGGGTGACGAGCGTCAGGTACGGGCCGTGCCCGGGGTCGTCGCCGAAGTCGAAGTCGAAGTCGGTGGTGACGTGCGCGGTGCCGTCGGCGTCGAGCGTCGCGGTGATGTCGTACCGTGTGATCTCGCGCCCACTGGTCTGGTCGCCCACCTCGTCGGGCGCCGCCGCCGCCGCACCCGCACCGAGCCACACCGTCAGCCCCAGCCCGACAGCCGCCACGGCGACGGCGCGACGCGCCAGACCGACACGTTGGCGCGGGGTCGACGGACGCAGGCGCCGCTCGCGGGCGGACCTGTCGATCTCGCGCGGATTGGCGGTCACCGGTCGCGCCGCTCGCGGATCGCCCGCTGTGCCTCCAGGTTGTCCTGGCGCTCGCGGATCGTCTGTCGCTTGTCCCACTCCCGCTTGCCTCGCGCGAGCGCGATCTCCACCTTCGCCCGCCCGTCGAGGAAGTACAGGCTCAGCGGCACGATGGTCTGCCCCTTGTCCCCGGCGCGCTGCTCCAGGCGTGCGATCTCGTCGTGGTGCAGCAGCAGCTTCCGCTTGCGCCGCGGCGCGTGGTTGGTCCACGTCCCCATCGCGTACACCGGGATCTGCATGCCGTGCAGCCACGCCTCGCCCCCCTCGATCTCGCACCAGGAGTCGGTGAGGTTGGCGTGCCCGTCGCGCAGCGCCTTGACCTCCGTGCCCATGAGCACCAGGCCCGCCTCGAAGACGTCCTCGACGATGTAGTCGTGCCGCGCCTTGCGGTTCTGGGCGACGATCTGGCGACCCGTCTGCTTGGCCATCTCGCCTCCTCGGTTCAGCGGTCGGTCCCGGCCGACGAGCGAGCCTATACGCCGCGACGACGAAGGTCAGCGGCTTGGGCACCCGGTCCTCAGATTGCCGCGATCGAGGCCGGTGCCCGCTCGGCGCGCGCCAGCGTGCGTAGCACCGCCGCCACACCGTGCTTGCGGATCGCGACCGTGGTGAGCACGCCGACGACGGGGGCGACCACGCCCTCGGGCCAGTCCACCGGCTCGATGCCGATGCTGACGGCCAGGTCGTCGCCGTGGACGACGACCTCGAGCATGCGGCTGCGCAGGTAGTCGTCGAGGGACAGGTTCCAGTCGAGCCACGGCGGGCGCACCCACCGGTCCGCAGGCTCCTCGGGCAGTGCCGCCCGCGCGATGGCCAGCGCGTCGAGCGCCCGGGCGAGCACCTCCGCCGGGCCGGGCAGGGCGTCGGTGGCGGCGCGCATCCGGATGCCGACGTTCGCCTCGTCCTGCGGCCCCGATCTCGCCCACGCCGAACGCAGATAGTGCTCGACGAGGGGGATCGGCCGCTCGTCGGGCACCGGGGAGGCGAGGACCTCCGGGACGCGGGTCACCTGCCGGGCGAGGTGCGCCGCGAGCGCACCGATGGTCATGCCGTCGAGCGCGCTCGGCTCGCCCCACGCCTGGGCGACCTCGGGCCGCCCGACGAGCTCGAGCCCGCCCCTCGCCGCCTCGACGAACATCGCACGGACCGACGTCATGGCACGCCCCCTTCGTCGAACGACGAATCCCGTGCGCCCGAGGCTACGCCCGGCTAGATGCCGAGGTAGGGGCGCGGGTTCACCGGTGTGCCGTTGATGTGGACCTCGAAGTGCAGGTGGCAGCCGGTCGAGACGCCGCCGGTCTGCCCGGCGTAGCCGACCACCTGACCGGCGTTGACGTGCTGCCCGGCGGAGACGACGTAGCGGGTGAGGTGGCTGTAGCTCGACATCAGCGACTTCCCGTCGACCCAGCCGTGGTCGAGCATCACCTGGTTGCCGTAGCCGGAGAGGTACTTCGCCCACACCACCGTGCCGTCCCGGCCGGCGTAGACCGGTTGCCCGCACTGGTCACGCATGTCGAGGCCGGCGTGCAGCCGGTACACCTTGAGCACCGGCTGCAGCCGGTAGCCGAACTCGCTGGTGACGTACATCGGGTTGGTCGCCGTCGGGTTGGCGAACCAGGCGCCGGGCAACGCTTTGCCGGGGGTGGCGGTCGACTTCTGGGCGGCGGCCTGGCGGCGCTGCTCCTCGATGATCGCCTTGAGGTCGTTCTCCATCTGCGCGGTGGAGGCCTCGAGCGCGGCGTCCTGCTGCTGCGCCTCGGCGATCTGGCTCTGCAGCGACGCCTGCTGAGCCTGCTGCTGCTTCTTCAGGTCGTCGAGCTGCGCCTTGGCGGCGGCGGCGTCCTTCTTCGCCTGGTCCGCCTCCGCGACCTTCTGGTCCGCCGCCTGCTTGAGCTCGGTGATCTTCTGCTTCACCGAGTCCAGGCGGGCGGCCTGGTTGCGGGCGTCGGCCTCGAGGTCGGCCAGCCGGCCGAACACCTCGGTCTGGGTGCGCTGCGCGGCGGCGAGCATGGCGTAGCTGTCGACGAAGTCGTCGGTGCTCTGCGCGTCCAGCACCACGGACAGGCCGGAGACGTCGCCGCCGTCGCGGTACGCCTGCCGCGCCATCGCGCCGACCGCGTCCCGCAGCTGCTGCTGCTGGGTGGCCCCGTCGGTGATCTGCTGGGCGATCTGGGTCTGCTGGTTCTCGGCGTCGGTGAGCTGGTCGGCGATCTGCTGCTGCTCGCGCTGCGCCTTCTCCAGGGTCGCGGTCGCCTCGTCGAGCTTGGCCTGCGCGGCCGGGATCTGCGCCTCGACCTGCTGCAGCGCAGCCTGGGTCTGCGCCAGGCTGCCGGACATGTCCTCGATCGCGGCCTCGAGGGCGTCCTGCTGCTGCTGCGCAGCGGCGATCTGCGACTCGACCTGCGAGCGCTTGTGCGACAGGTCGTCCGCGGAGGCGGACTGCGTCACGCCGCCCAGCACCAGGGCGGCGGTGGTGAGGACGGCGGCGGCCAGCCGGTAGGGACGTCTCATGTCACACCCTCGTGAACCGGTTGAGGGTCACCAACGAGGAGATCGCCGCCAGCGCGATGCCGATGACGATGAGCACCGGGGCGATGGTGGCCAGGTCGGAGGAGTTGACGTACGGGATCCACTGCACCGACGAGCCGAGCCAGTCGGCGACGAGGTACTTCACGCCGGCCCACAGCGCGCCGACCGCCAGCGCGGCGCCGACGGTCGCGGCGATCGCGCCCTCGAGCATGAACGGCAGCTGGATGAACAGGTTCGAGGCGCCGACCAGCCGCATGATGCCGGTCTCGCGGCGCCTGGACAGTGCCGAGAGCCGGATCGTCGTCGTGATGAGCAGGATCGCGGCGAGCAGCATCACGGCCGCCAGGCCTCCGGACAGCAGCGTGGCGCGGTCCATGATGAGGAACATCTTGTCGAACAGTGCCCGCTGGTCCTGTACCTCCGACACGCCCTGCCTGCCGGACAACACATCGGCGACCACCTGGTACTTCGTCGGGTCGACCAACTTGATGCGGTAGGACGAATTCATGTCGTCGACGGTCGCCAGGCTCGCTGTGAAGTCTCCGGCGAAGCGCTTCTCGAACGACGCGTAGGCCTCTTCCTGGGTCTCGAACGCGATCGACTGGATGTACGGCTTGACCTCCGGCGCGTTGAGGGCGGCCTCGATGTCCGCCCGCTGCTCGTCGGTGACGGCGCCGGACGCGCAGGTGGGGACCGACTCGTGCGCGGCGCACAGGTAGGCGGCGACCTCGACCTTGCCGTACCAGTCGTCCTTCATCTTGCCGATCTGCGTCTGGAGCAGGGCGGCGACGCCGACGAAGGTCAGCGAGACGAACGTGACGAGGATGACGGAGATCGTCATCGACAGGTTGCGGCGCAGGCCGATGCCGATCTCGCTGAAGATGAAGCGCAGTCTCATCGCGTCACCGGTCCGATCCGTAGACGCCGCGCGACTGGTCGCGGACCATGCTGCCGGTGTCGAGCTCGACGACGCGCTTGCGCATCTGGTCGACGATCTCGTCGTCGTGCGTCGCCATCACCACGGTGGTGCCGGTGCGGTTGATGCGGTCCAGCAGCCGCATGATCCCGAGTGAGGTCGTCGGGTCGAGGTTGCCCGTGGGCTCGTCGGCCAGCAGGATGTCCGGCCGGTTGACGAACGCGCGCGCGATCGCGACACGCTGCTGCTCGCCGCCGGACAGCTCGTGCGGGCGGCGCTTCTCCTTGCCCGCCAGGCCGACCATCTCGAGCACGTCCGGCACCGTGGTGAGGATGTGGTGGCGCGGCTTGCCGATCACCTGCAGCGCGAACGCGACGTTCTCGAAGACGGTCTTGTTGGGCAGCAGGCGGAAGTCCTGGAACACCGCGCCGATCTTGCGGCGCATGTGCGGCACCTTCCAGCTCGACAGCGTGCCGAGCTCCTTGCCCGCGACCCACACGTTGCCCGCACTGGCGCGCTCCTCGCGCAGGCACAGCCGCAGGAACGTGGACTTGCCGGAGCCGGACGCGCCGACGAGGAACACGAACTCGCCGCGCTCGACGTCCAGGCTCACCCGGTCCAGCGCGGGGCGCGCCCCGCGTGCGTAGACCTTGGTGACGTTCTCGAACCGGATCACGTGACCTCGTCGGACCTCGTCGGCCCGCTGCGGGACCTGCGGGACCCGGCAGCCGCCGGGCCGGCCCGCGCTCCACGGGCCGGTTCGAGGCTACGAACGCCCGTTCGGGACCGCGGGCAGGACACGCCGCACGCGGCACCTGTGAATGCGCGGGGAGGTGGACGGCTGTCCGAGTCGCCCGAAATGCCCGGCCGTGCCGCGCGAGCTCGGTGCTTTCGCTCCAGCTCGGCGCATCGGTGCACCGAAATCCAGCCGAAGCACCGATCTGGAGGGGATCAGCTCTGGGCGGCCGACGAGCGGCGCCAGCGGATGCCGGCCTCGAGGAAGCCGTCGATGTCGCCGTCGAACACCGCGGCCGGGTTGCCCACCTCGTACTCGGTACGCAGGTCCTTGACCATCTGGTACGGGTGCAGCACGTAGGAGCGCATCTGGTCGCCCCAGCTCGCCTTGATGTCGCCGGCGAGCTCCTTCTTCTTCGCGTCCTCCTCCTGCTGGCGCAGCACCAGCAGGCGGGACTGCAGCACGCGCATCGCGGCGGCGCGGTTCTGGATCTGGGATTTCTCGTCCTGCATCGAGACGACGAGCCCGGTGGGCAGGTGGGTGATCCGCACCGCCGAGTCGGTCGTGTTGACCGACTGCCCGCCGGGACCGCTCGAGCGGAACACGTCGATGCGGATGTCGGTCTCGGGGACGTCGATGTGGTCGGTCTGCTCGATGAGCGGGATC
>CAZFTZ010000324.1:0-7237 GCA_964521875.1 uncultured Cellulomonas sp.
TCGCCGTGCTCGCGCTGCCGCGGTCGCTCCAGGTGCACCTGCGCCGGGACGTCGGCGGCGGTCAGGGGCAGGGAGCCGTCGGCGACGGCGTGGGCGAGGGCGGCGCGGACCGCTTCGGCGAGCTGGGCGGGAGTCACCCGCACAGCGTAGTCAGCGAGTCATCCCCTCTCTGGGCTGGCGAGTGCTACACCGGACGGTGTTGACTTTCGCGCACGACGAGCAGCCAGGAGGCCTTCCCCCATGTCACGACGCACCGGGCTCATCGACTCCGCTGTGGAGGCGCTGAGCTCCCGGATCGCCTCCGGCGAATGGCCGGTCGGCACTCGGATCCCGCCCGAGCCCGCCCTCGTGGAGCTGCTGGGGGTGGGACGCAACACGGTGCGTGAGGCCGTCCAGTCGCTGGTGCACGGCGGTCTGCTGGAGCGCCGGCAGGGTTCCGGGACCTACGTCGTGTCCAACTCGGAGCTGGCGGTGTCGATCGGCCGCGAGATCGCCGCCGCGCGTCAGCGGGACGTGGTCGAGGTTCGTCGGGCGCTGGAGGTGGAGGCCGCCCGGCTGGCCGCGCGCCGCCGCACCGCCACCGACGCCGCCTCCCTGCTGGCGTACCGCGACGCCCGCTCGCAGGCGTACCTCGAGGGTCACATCGAGAAGATGGTCGACTCCGACCTGGCGCTGCACCGCGCGATCGTCAAGACCGCCGCCAACCCGGTGCTGCTCTCCCTCTACGAGAACCTCATCGACGCCATCGGCGAGAACATCCGGTTCAACTTCGTCACCGACACCCACGGCGCCGACGCGCACGACGTGCTCATCGAGGCGATCGTGGCCGGTAACGACCGCAAGGCGGTCGAGGAGACGACGGAGTACCTGTCGGGGCTGGTGCCGGAGGCCTGAGGCGCCGGCTCGTTTCGGGTTCGGCCGGGTCGGGCTGGTAGTCTCGGGCGTCGTCCTCGGGCAGCTTCCTTGGTTCCCTTCGGTGCCCGACGACCTCGCGCCCGTAGCTCAGTGGATAGAGCGTCTGCCTCCGGAGCAGAAGGCCGCTGGTTCGAATCCAGTCGGGCGCACGTAAAGATGCTCCAGCCTGCCGGGCTGACGCCCGCGCCGGCTGACGCGGCCACCGTCACCCCTGGCGGTGTCCGAGGACCCGCACCTGCTGACCTCCGCGCGTCCCGCGGCCGCCGGGATGCCGCTGCTGCCGGGCTGGAGAGTCTGGGTCGACCTGGTCCATCAGGGGAACGACGACGCAGCCGAGGCCCTTGCCGACGCGCTCGTCGCCGGGAGGACCCGATGACGGTGCGACTCGACCTGTGGTCCTCATCGGCGGCCACCGGCGCCGGGAGCCGGTCTGTCTACCGGCTTGTCTATCGGTTCGTCGATCCGTCCGCCCGATCGAGCCGAGATCTCCGTCAGGGTGTTCAGGTGTCCATGAGGTAGGCGAGCAGTCCCGCTGGGACAGCCCATGCGTGGTCGGCTGGTCCGTCCACGTCGAGAACGTTTCGGGTGGCGAGGATTCCCGACCACACGGAGGCATCGACCGTGGCGGCTTCTGCTTTCCACGAGCCCTGGGTGTACTTGCCCTCGATGGCCACTCCCGCGAGGTGGTCGCTGACGAAGTCGATCTCCTTGCGTGCGGGGGTTCGCACGTGGAAGAGCATGTGGTCGGCCGGGCTACGGGTTGCCCCGGCGAAGATGCGGCGACGGATCCCGTTGCCCAGCTGCATCTCGGTCAGGGCGGTTGGGTCGATGTCTCGACGTTCGGCGTTGCGCAGGTGTGACATCCGGGCGACGAGCGGATCGACGGCGTACACCTTGGTCTGGGCGCCCTCCCTGGCGGTCCAGGTGGTCTCGTCCTTCTGGGGGCAGGGCCACAGCAGGTAGCCATTGCGCAGGTAGCCGATGTGGCGGGCGACGACCTCGTAGCTGACGCCGAGTGTGCGGCCGATGTCCGAGTACACGGCAAAGCTGGTGATGGTCGACCACAGCTCATCCAGCAGTGCCATCTCGGTCTGGGCCGGCAGCTGGGAGCTGCGGAACAGGTCGTTGGCGACGATGTCGAACAGGTCGTCGACGAACCACTCCGGTATCGGTTGGCCGCTGAGCGCGGCCGCCGCGGCCACCGGGTAACCGCCGTACGTCAGGTACAGCTCCCAGGTGCGCACCAGGTCGTCGAGCCATGGCACGAGGTCCTGGTAGTCGCGCGCCGCCGCGGGCGTCTTCAGCTGCGCCACTGGCAGGGCTGCAACAGCAGGGGCTCTGGTTCCGAGGACCTGCTGGGCGAAGGTGCGGAACCCCATCGGCAGCAGGGTGCGGTCAAGGTTGACGCCTCGACCACGACGGCCGGCCAAGGCGCCAGCGGCCTCCGTCAGGCCGGTGGCGCTCGAGCCGGTCAGCACGACCGTCGCCTGGGCGAACTCCGGGTCGTTGTCACGCAGCCACTTGATCTGGGCCGGCCAATCCCCGCTGACCGCGGTGACCTCGTCGAGCAGCCAATACCGCCTGGCCGGCGCCGGCAGCGGCGGCAGGGCGATGTTCTGGGTCAGGGTGCGCAGGTCCTTGGCCACCCAGCCGTCGACGGCAACCCGCACGATCGCCGTGGGTGGTGTGCCGGCGGTGACGAGATCGGCGACGAGTTGCTTGATCGTGACGGTCTTGCCGACCCGACGGGGGCCACGCAGGACGTACAGGCAGCCCGGGGTGAGGTCGTCCAGCGCCCCGGAGCGGTAGCGCAGCCCCGAGCCCTGTGCGTCGACCAGATCGCGGTCGCGAGCCTGCCAGTCGGGATCTCTCCACCAGGGGTTCTGGGCCGCAACCTCTTGAGCCAGCAGCCCGATGTGCGTCACCACACGTAGGAATGTACCCCATATGTGGCTAGGTGCACGTAGGAACGTGCACCTTTCTACGTGCCGGACGCGTGGAGCCCGGTCGCGCGTTGGCGGAACATGATGGCGTCTTGGCAAGCCCGCTCCCGGCAGCCGTCTACAGCGCCAGCCCGGACATCCGCTCGGCCAGCGCGATGTCGCGGCCCTCGGCCACGTGCTGGTAGCGCATCGCCATCGCCGCCGTCGTATGCCCGGCCCGTTCCATGAGCTCCTTCAGCGTGGCCGGCCACGGCGGCATAGGTGTTGCCCGTGTGCCGAAGGTCGTAGAACCGCAGGTCGGGCCCGCCGGCGGCGACCCGCGCCTTCTCGTACATGTTGCGCAGGCTCTCCCGTGAGATCGGCAGCCCGCCCGGCCGGGAGAAGAGCAGCGCGTCCGGCCTCGCGCCGGTGCGCGCCAGGTGCTCCTCGACCGCAGGGATGACGTGCGGCGGAACGGTCACTTCGCGCGTGCCGGCGTCGGTCTTCGGCGTCTCGAAGTGGACCTTGCCGCGGTCCCAGTTGGCGTTGCGCACGACGAGGACCTTGCATCGGCGCACGAGCCGGCCGTCGACGACGTCGTCCACAGCTGGACGTCCTTGCGGCGCAGGGCGTCGACCTCGGCGAACCGCAGCGAGCACCACGCCGCCAGCGTCACCATGAGCCGAAACTCGGCCGGCATCTGCCGCTCGATCGTCGCGAGTTCCGACGGCGTGGCGATGACGATCGCGTGCCTCGGCTTCGGTGACTGGCCGGCGCCGCGCACCCGGCACGGGTTGTCGGCCAGGAGCCCGTCGTTGACCGCGGTGGTCAGGATGGTGCGGAAGAGCGCGTAGATCCGCGCGCGCTGGGTCGGCGCGTCGGGCGCCAGCGTCGAGTACCAGGCGCGCACCGCCGCCGGCTCGGTGTCGGCCAGCATCGTGGTGCCCCACCCCGGGACGAGGACGCGCTCGATCTTGTTCGTGTAGTCCGCGCGGGTGCGGATCTTCAGGTTGCGCTGCCGCAGCCACTGCCGGGCGTAGTCCTCGAAGGCGTTCACCTTCGCGGTCGGGCTGATCTGGCGCCGCTCGATGAGCACCCGCTGCTCGGCAAGCCAGATGTCGGCCGCCTTCTTGGTCGCGAAAGTCGTCGGAGCGTTGACCCAGCTAAGCCTTCTCGCAGGCGATCCCGTCCTCGTCGCCGTCGAGCCTGCCCTTGTTCGCCTCATAGGTCGCAGCGTCGACGGTGAACGTCGTCACCCCGGGGCCGCCGTCGCTCACGTGGTCCACTGCGGTGGCCGCGTTCGCCACGCCGTGCGGGAAGTCGACGTTGAGGTCGGCGCACTTCGTGTACTTCTTCGCGGCCGGGGCCGCCGCAACGGGAGCCGGCGTGGCCGACGGTGCCGACGTCACCTCGGCAGGCGGTGACGCAGGCGACGTGGCCGCGGCAGCCGAGGTCTTGCGGGGCGCAGCCGACGTCGCCTGAGCCGCTGGGGTGGTCGCCGCCGGCGTTGTGATCTCCGGTGACGCTGCCGAGGGTGTTGATGCCGGGCTCACCACGGCGGGAGGCGAGCTCGGTGCGGTCAGGAGAGGCGCCACGTCGCTCGTCGGGGTCGACACGGCAGAGACCAGTCGATCGTCGGACTCGTCGTGGTTGCCGAGCGCTCCGATCACCGCGAGCCCGACGACGACGGCCCCCGGGATCGCGACGCCTTTGCGCTTGTAGAACGGCTGGTCCGGCACGTTTCTGCCCCTTTGCGTGTGCTCGCTGGACTTCGGGACCTCCAGGATCCCCACCGGCGCATCGGTACGACGCCGGCCGACGATGAGTCCGACGTGCAGCATCTACTGCCCGAGGCCTGCGCGTGGCGGCTCCCCGGCATCAGGCGAGCACGGCCGGCCGTCCGCCCCGCTCGGTATCGTCCGGCGTGACGGCACGACGCACGGCACCCGGTCCCTCCCTGCGCCGGGGCCCCGACCCACCGCGGAGGCGATGATGCCCACCGCCCGCTGGGCCCGGTTCGACGACCTGCGCGCCCGGTGGGCCATCCGACTGAACGCCGACCGCGGCGTGCTCCGCGCCGACCGCCCGGAGGACGTCGAGCCGGTGCTGCGCGCGGCCGAGGCGGAGGCCGCCGCCGGCCGGTGGGCGTTCGGGTTCGTCGCCTACGAGGCGGCCCCGGCGTTCGACGCCGGGCTTACCGTCCGTCCTTCGGTCGACGGCCTGCCGCTGGCGTGGTTCGGGTTGGCCGACGAGGCGGTGGCGCTGCCCCTGGTCACCGCGGCCGCCGGCGGCGGCTACACCGCGGGGCCGTGGGCCGTGCGATGGACGCGCGAGCAGCATCGCGAGGCGGTCGAGGCCGTCCGCTCCCTCATCGCCGAGGGTGAGACGTACCAGGTCAACCTGACGTCCCGGCTCGTCGGGCCGGTCTCCGGGGACCTCGTCGCGCTCTACGCGGACCTGGCGACGGCGCAGGCCGGCGCGCACAACGCGTACCTCGACACCGGCCGGTTCGTCGTCGTGAGCGCCAGCCCGGAGCTGTTCGTCGAGCGCCGTGGGGACGAGCTGACGATGCGGCCGATGAAGGGGACGGCGCGGCGCGGCGCCACACCGGCGGAAGACCGGGCGCTGGCCGAGGGGCTGCGGACCTCGTCGAAGGAGCGGGCCGAGAACGTGATGATCGTCGACCTGGTGCGCAACGACCTGGCACGGGTCGCGACCCCGCCCGGGCCGCGCGTGACCGAGCTGTGCACGGTCGAGACGTACCCCACCGTCCACCAGCTGACGTCCGAGGTCGTCGCGCACACCCGCGCCGGGACCGGGCTGGTGGACGTCTTCCGGGCGGTGTTCCCCAGCGGCTCGGTCACCGGTGCGCCCAAGCAGCGCACGATGGAGATCATCCGCGACCTCGAGGACGGCCCGCGCGGCGTGTACTGCGGTGCCGCCGGCGTCCTCCCGCCGTCCGGCAGCGGCCTGCCTACGAGGTTCGCCATTCCCATCCGCACCCTGCTGGTGGATCGCGAGCACGGCACCGGCAGCTACGGCGCGGGCGGCGGCATCACCTGGGGCTCGCAGCCGGACGCCGAGTACGACGAGCTGCTCGCCAAGGCGCGCGTCCTGCCCAGAGGCGTCGTGTGCTGACCCCTGGGGCGGGCGCCGTGGCGAGGGGCGCCCAGGTGCCGAGGCGTTGGGCACGTCGTCTGCCCGACGACGCTCGCCCGCGCACCACCGAGGACGGCGACGCCACCGGGCACCGAATCTGCGGCCTGAACCACCAGGTGGAGCACCACCTGTTCCCCAACACGGAGGGCCCGGCTCCCCGCGGGAACCGAGCCCTCCGTCGTCGGGCAGGTCGCTAGCCGTGCCCGCCCTCGCCGAGCCGGCGGCGCACGACGAGCAGCACCACGCCGCCCACCAGCAGCACCGCCGCTGGCCCGGCCACGGCCCAGAGGGTCACACCCGTCGAGGCGAGACGACCGGGCGTGCCCGGCTGCTGCGGCTCCGAGGCCACCACCACGGGGTCGCTCGTCGTCTCCGTGGTGGAATCCGGAGTCGGCTCGTCCGTCGGGTCCTCGGTCGGGATCTCGAAGCTGACCAGCCGCAGGAAGTTCCCGTCGTGGTCGTCCTGGTCGTTGTCCACGTCGTTCCCGTCGGCGTCGGGCTCGTCGGTCGTGTCGTGCTCGGCGATCTCGTTGTTCTCGAACTTCGCACCGAGCGCGCTGGCCTGCACCCAGCCGTTGTCGTCGTCGGCCTGCGAGTCGGCGTCCTCGACCGTCGCCCACGTCTCCACCGGGGCGACGAGCGGGCCGGCGATCGCGAACGTGCCGAACGTGACCGGCGCGGCGGCCGCGAGGACCATCGGCGCCGGCTGCGCCGGGACCAGACCCTCGAACCCGCTGATCTCGGCGTAGTTCTCGATGACGGCGTCGGCGTCGGCCGACTCCGTCACCCGCAGCACCAGGTGCACGTCGAGCTCCTGGCCCGGTGCGAGCACGATCGGCTCGGCCGGGTTCAGGTAGAGGTTGCCGTTGGACGCCAGCGACCAGCCGTCGCCGACGCCGTCGGCCTGCACCAGCTCCAGACCGGCCGGCACGTAGTCGACGACCTGTGTCACGCGCGCCGTCCGGCTGCCCTGGTTGAACAGCCGTAGGTCGTGCGTCAGCAGGTCACCGACCTGCACCTCGACGTACGGGATGTGGTAGTCCGGACCGGGCTCCTCGGCACCTGCGTGCAGCTGGTACACCAGGCTGCCGTCACGGTGGACCTGCGACACCCACACGCGCAGCGCGAGGTCGTAGATGCCCGGCACGGTGACCGTCACCGTCTCGTCGTCCGTCTCCGGGTCGTCGTGCGACGGGGTGACGGTGGCGACGTTGTGGTACGTCCCGGTGTCGCCGGCGGTG
>CAZFTZ010000325.1:0-7627 GCA_964521875.1 uncultured Cellulomonas sp.
CCAGACGGGTGCAGCATCACGGCCTCTGCAACGGTCGTGATGATGGCGCCGCGCACGCCGACCTCTAGCGCCTGTAGCGCGGAGTCGACGGCGCCCGTCGTGGGCAGGCTCAGCAGGTCATCGGGGGCGCTGCCGCGACCCACAGCGGCCAGTGCAGCCTCCGCCTCCTCTAGCGCTGTCGTCAGGCTCTCGGAAGTGGCGAGAAACACCGCGCGCGACACTCGCGGCGGAGTGGCCGCGTAGTCGTCGGCCAGGTCGTCAACCCGCTGGCGCAGGTCGGCCACGCGCTGTTCCAGCGCTGGCGCCTCGCTGCCCTTGTCCCACAGGTGCGCGGCATCCGGTTGCACCAGGCGAGTCGCGACCACGGCTCGCACAACCTGGTCAACCTGCTCCACTGGCGCGCTGACGTGGTTCCCAGGGCAGCGGTAGATGGCGCGCGCGCCCTTGACGCCCTTCTTGCCGCGCCACGCGACCACGACATGCTGACTGCACACACTGCACGCTGCAATGCCAGTGAGGGTGCCCACGCGGGCACGACTCCATCCCTCGGCGCGCGCCCCCCGCTCACGTAGCACGCGGGTGGCTGCGCGGTAGGTCGACTCGTCCACGATGGGCTCCCACGACGCCGGCCCGACCTCCTCACCGCGGTAGACGATCACAGCGACGTTGCGCGGGTTGGTCAGCACCGGGCGCAGCGTCGTGCCCGTCCACGCCCTGCCGAACGGTGTGGTGAACCCGCTGGCGTTCAGGTCCTCCGCCAACGCCCGCAGGGAACGCCCCGCGAGGACTCCCCCGTACGCCTTCCGCAGAGCCTCCGCCTCCGGCTCGTTGTGCGTGCCGTCCAGATGGAACCCGAAAGGTCGCGCCGACCACTTGGGCTTGCCTGCCCGCGCCCGCTGACGGTTCGCGGCCTGCTGCCGCGCGGACTTCTGTTCACCTTCGTACTGCGACCACGCCGTGATGGTCTTGGCGACCGCCCGGCCCGCGGGAGTGCTCAGGTCGACGTGCCCGGCAGTCACGGCGTGGACGTTCACACCCAGGTCGATCACACGCTCCAGGTCTCGCGAGAGACGAACCAGGCGGTCGATGTGCCACACGACGATGGCACCCGGTTTGCTCGCCAGCAGACGCTCAAACCCTGGTCGCACCCTGCTGCGCGTCGCGCTCACGTCGTTGTCGGTGATGACGTCAGCGACGACGAACCCCAGCCGCTCGCACAGCTCGCGACACTCACGTTCCTGACGATCCACGGCCAGCCCCTCGCCGGTACGGTCGAGGCTCTGCCGGAGGTAGATGGTCGCCGCTGTTGGGTTCGTTGTGGGGGGCATACCTGTAACTTAGCGCAGTCGCGAGGTCGATCGCCACCTACGCGCTGCGCTGACGTCGCCCGCCGCGCCTCCCGCCGGCACCGGACGTAGCCTCGACGGGTCAGGGTGTGGCGCCGGCGCGGTGGCCTGCCCGCCGCCCGGCCCGACGAGGGAGGCTGGAGCGATGTTCGTGATGAGCGACATGATGACCGAGCCCATGACGGGGTCGATGGCGGACATGGACATGGCTGCGGTGCAGCGGTGTCTGGAGGCGTGCGCGGCCTGCGAGCAGGCCTGCACCATGTGCGCCGACGCCATGGCCGGTCCCGAGATGCAGATGGCCCGGTCCATGTGCATGACCTGCGCCGACATGTGCAGCACGACGATGCGCATGATGTTGCGCCCGATGGGCATGCACATGCCGTCGATGATGGCGATGCACCAGACGATGATGACGATGGCCAACGCCTGCGCCGACGAGTGCACGAAGCTCGCCGGCTCGATGCCGTCGATGGCGACCTGTGCTCAGGCCTGCCGCGAGTGCGCGACCGCCTGCCAGGCCATGATCCCCAGCATGCACGGGACCGCCTGACCGGAGCTCAGCCGAGCAGCACGTTCACCCAGCGCAGCCCGAGCGCGAGCACGTGGTACGTCGGGTGCAGCGCCACCGGCTCCCCCTCGACCAGGCCGGCGAGCGACCCGTGGTGCCAGACGCGCACCGCGCGACCGTCGTCGGCCGCCCGCAGCGTGACCCAGCCGTCGTCGCCCGTGTCAGCGACGAAGGCGTCCACCCACGCGCTCGGCGTCGCAGCGGCGACGAGGCGCTGCAGCGGGTGCAGGTCGTGGCCGGGGTCGGACATCGCGCACCCGAGCTCCCCCGGGCACGTCGCGGCGTGCAGGGCGATCTCTTCGGGGTTGGCGCTCACGGTTCCGGCTCTCGGCTAGGCGTGTGGCGGGGCCCGCCTCGCGCGGGCCCCCACGGGCGACGGTACGGAGCGCATGCCCGACGACCCAGCGGGCGCCCGCCATGCGGCGGACCGTTACGCCGTGTAACGGCCGCTACGCGGGGACCACGCGGTACCGGCGGTTGGCCAGCGACGGGTTCGCCGCGCGCACCGCGCCCACCTGTGCGACGTCGAGGTCGACCGTCCGGATGCCGGGCTGCTCGTCGAGCTCCAGGCCGACCACACCGTCCGGACCGACGACGAGCGAGCGCCCGGTGAGACCCGTGCCAGCCATCCCGACCGCCACCACGACCGCGGTGTTCTCGATCGCCCGCGCCACTGCGAGCGCGCGCCACTGCATCGCCTTGAGCGGCCCGTCCACCCAGGCGGCGGGCACCACGAGCACGTCGGCGCCCGCGTCGACCAGCCGCCGCGCCGACTCGGGGAACCGCAGGTCGTAGCACGTCAGTACGCCGAACCCGACGCCGGCCACCGGCACGACGAGCGGCGGAGCGTCCGCCGGCCCGGGCTCGAGGACGTCGGACTCGCGCGCGCCGAACGCGTCGTACAGGTGCACCTTGCGGTACGCCCCCGTCAGCGCGCCGTCGTCGCCGATCGCGACGACGGCGTTGACCGCCCGCCCCGGGTCCGCCTCGGAGGGCAGCAGCGTGCCGGTGACCAGCTGCACGCCGGCGCGGGCCGCCGCGGCGCGCAGCGTCGTGACGAACGAGCCGCCCAGCGGCTCGGCGAGGTCCGGGCTCGGGCCGGTCCGGCGGTAGCCGGAGGCGTACTCCGGCAGCACGACGAGGTCGGCGTGCACCCTCGCCGCGGACGCGACGACGTCGAGCGCCGCCTCGAGGTTCGCCTGCCGATCGGCGCTGACGGAGAGCTGCCCGATCGTCACCCGCACGGCCGGCCGCACCGGCGGCGCCGTCACGGCTGCTCCCCCTGCCGGTCGGCCCGGTGCCCGTCGGCCCCGTGCCCGTCGGCCCCGTGCCCGTTGGCCCCGTGTCCGTCGGTCCCCCGCCCGTCGGACGCCGACTCGTCGGCCGCCGGCCCACCGACCGACGCCTCACCGGGACCGGGCTCGTCCGCCGCCCCGCTCGGTCGCTCGTCGTCGGCCCCTGCCGCAGCGGCGGCGAGGCGGGCGTTGCGGTCGACCGTGCGGAGCTGGCGGGACAGCGACACCACGAGCGCGATGAGCGCCAGCGCCAGCACGAACGTGAAGACGAACCCGAGGATGCCCGGGGACCCGAGGTTCGGGTCCACCTGCACCGCCGACGACGGCGACGGCGACGGCGTCGGCCCGGCGGCCGGCAGCAGCGCGGAGAGCGTCACGCGACCCGCCCCCGGATCCCGGCGAACAGGTCGTCCTCCGGCGTCGTCGTCGGCACGCGCGAGGCGGCGAGCTCGAACTCCTCCCACGGCCACACCCGCGGCTCCAGGTCGCGCGGCACCGCGAAGAACCAGCCCTCCGGGTCGATCTGCGTCGCGTGGGCACGCAGTGCGGCGTCCCGCTGCGCGAAGTACGCGTCGCAACGCACCCGCGTGGTGACGGTCCGCTCCGGCACCTCGCGCGCCTCGCGCGAGTCGATCCACCCGCCGAACGGGCTCTCGCCACCGTCCGCGACGATCGCGTCGTGCACCGCGCGCATCCGCGCGAGGGAGAAGCCGTGGTCGTAGTAGAGCTTGAGCGGCTGCCACGGCTCCCCGGTGTCCGGGTACCGCTCGGGGTGCCCGGCGGACTGCCACGCCTCCATCGAGACGGTGTGGCACATGACGTGGTCCGGGTGCGGGTAGCCGCCGGACGGGTCGTACGTCGTCATGACGTGCGGCCGGAACTGGCGGACCAGCGCGACGAGCGGCGCGGCCGCCTGCTCCACGGCTGTCGCGGCGAACGAGCCCTCCGGCAGCGGCGGGAGCGGGTCACCCTCCGGTAGTCCGGAGTCGACGAAGCCCAGCCACTGCTGCCGCACGCCCAGCGCCGCCGCGGCGGCGGCCATCTCGGCACGGCGCACCGCGCGCATCCCCTCGAGCCCGCCGGCGGGCGCCGGCCCGTAGTGGGGGTTGAGCACGTCGCCGCGCTCCCCACCGGTGCACGTGACGACGAGCACGTCGACACCCTCGGCCGCGTACTTCGCCGTCGTCGCCGCGCCCTTGCTCGACTCGTCGTCCGGGTGGGCGTGCACGGCCATCAGCCGCAGGGTCCCGTCGGTCACGGGCACTCTCCCGTCGCTCGCGTGTGGGCTCGTCGGGCGTCCGACGAGGAACAATCATGCTGCACCGACGCACCAACCCCTCGGAGGACCGTGACCACCCCACCGGCCGGCCGCTACGGCCCGGAGCCGACCGCCGCCGCCCGCACCTGGCGGCGCGCCGGGCTCGTCGTGCTGGTCCTGGCGGCGCTCGCGGTGCTCGCCTGGGTGGGGATCGCCACGCTGCGCGACCCGGTGCAGTGGCGCGACGTCGGGTACCACGTGGACGGCGCCACCTCGATCCAGGTGACGTTCGACGTCACCAAGTCGGCCTCAGCGTCGGCGACCTGCCGGGTGCGGGCGCTCTCGCAGTCCTACGCCGAGGTGGGCGTGATGGACGTCCCGGTCGGCCCGGGCACGACGAGCACGCAGCGCGTCACGGTGACGGTGCCGACGTCGGAGACCGCGGTCACCGGGACCGTGCAGACCTGCCACCTCGACGGCTGACGCCGCGTTCTCCCAGGGCGGGACGGCGACGGCGCCGGGCGACCGTTGTCGCACCCGGCGCCGTCACACCTGTCCGGCTCAGCCCTGGAACGGCTTGGCCTTGACGATCTCCACGGAGAAGTCGCGCCCGTTCGGCGCGGTGTACGAGACGGTGTCCCCCACCGAGTGCCCGTTGATCGCGGCACCCAGTGGCGAGGTCGGCGAGTACACGTCGATGTCCGTGCCGGCCGCGATCTCGCGGGCGCCCAGCAGGAACGTCATCTCGTCGCCGGCGAGCAGGACCGTCACCTGCATGCCGGGCTCGACCACGCCGTCGTCCTTCGGCGTGCCGATGTGGACGTTGCGCAGCTTCTCCTTCAGCTCGCGGATGCGTGCCTCGTTCTTGGCCTGCTCGTCCCGGGCGGCGTGGTAGCCGCCGTTCTCCGACAGGTCGCCCTCGGCTCGCGCGGCGGCGATGCGCTCGACGATGTGCCGGCGGCCGTCGCCCTCGAGGTGGGCCAGCTCTGCCTGGAGACGGTCGTACGCCTCCTGCGTCAGCCACGTGGCCTGCGTCGATTCGGTCACGTCCCATCCCTTCCTCGGTTCGTGCTCGCAGGGCGCGCTCGGTCACCGCGAGCCCTGCGAGGCCGCGCCGCCGGTGCCCTCGAGAGGGCCGGTTCCCGGCGGCGCAAACGGCCAGTCTAGCAAGGGACCGTCCCAGCGGGGCCAGGTGGGCAGTCCTAGCGCGTGCCCGACGAGCGTCCCGGCGACCCCAGCGCGACCTCCCCGGCGACGGCGAGCACGGTGTCACCGCCCACCCACACCGACCCGTCCTCGCGGGTGACCCGGACGATCCCGCGACGTCCCAGCGCGGTGCCCTGCCGGATGACGAAGTCGTCGCCGACCACGCCCGTCGTCGGCAGCCAGATGCCCAGGCCGCCGGCCAGCGAGCCGGTCACCGGGTCCTCCGGCACGCCGATGCCGGGGACGAAGGCGCGCACCTCGACGTCCGCGCCGGTCGCCGGCTCGCCGCCGGGGCCGAACGGCCCGACGACGCCGACGGGCTGGTCGCCCATCGCGTCGAAGTCCGGGTCCAGCGCCAGCACCTCGTCGGCCGAGTCCAGCAGCACCGCCACCCAGCCCGGTCCGTTGTCCGCCCACTCGACGGCTCGCACCTTCCCTGCATCGATGCGCAGGGAGCGCACGACGAGCTCGCGCGTGGCCTCGTCGGCCGGCCCGGATCGGCGCAGCGGCGGCGCCGCGAAGGCTGCGCGCTCGTCGGCCACCCGCACCCGGACCAGGCCGACGCCACACTCCTGGACCGCGACGCCAGGCGTGCGCGGCGTACCGCCCGCCGCGACCCACGCCCGCGCCGAGCCGAGCGTCGGGTGACCGGCGAACGGCAGCTCGCCGCCGGGCGTGAAGATGCGCAGCCGGTAGTCCGCGCCCGCGTCGGTCGGCGCGAGCAGGAACGTCGTCTCGCTCAGGTTGGTCCAGCGGGCGAACGCGGCCATCGTGGCGTCGTCGAGCCCGTCGGCGTCGTGCACCACCGCGACCGGGTTGCCGGCCGTGAGCGTGTCGGTGAAGACGTCGACCTCGGTGTAGCGCACTGCCCCTCCTCGGATCGGTCCGCTCAGTCGGACAGCCGGTAGCCCGCCTCGCGCAGCCGCCGCACCACGTCGGCGCAGTGCTCCGGGCCCTTCGCCTCCACCTCGACCTCGATCGCCACCTCGTCGAACGCCAGGTTGCGACCGGTGCGGGTGTGCACCACGTCGATGACGTTGGCGCCGAGCCGGGCGATGTCCTGCAGCACGCCGGCGAGCGAGCCCGGCGCGTCGGAGATGGTGATCCGGAGCTGGAGGAACCGGCCGGCGGAGGCCAGGCCGTGCCGGATCAGCCGCATCAGCACCAGCGGGTCGACGTTGCCGCCGGACAGCACGACGACCACCGGGCCTCGGCCGGCGAAGTCCTGCGGCGCGGCCATCAGCGCGGCGACGCCGGCGGCCCCGGAGGGCTCGACGACGAGCTTCGCCCGCTCCGCGACCAGCAGCATCGCGCGTGACAGGTCCTCCTCGGAGACCGTGCGGACCGGCGTGTGGTGGGTCGCGATGACGTCGAACGGCACCTCGCCCGGCAGGCCGACCGCGATGCCGTCGGCCATCGTCCGCATGTCCGGCGCCTTGACGGGGTGCCCGGCCGCGAGCGACGCGGGGTCGGCGGCCGCCTGCGCCGCCTGCACGCCGACCACCTGCACGCCCGGCCGGTCGCCGAGCGCGGCGACGACCCCCGCCGCCAGCCCGCCGCCGCCGACGGGCAGCAGCACCGTCGCGACGTCCGGGACCTGCTCGGCGATCTCCAGCCCGACCGTCCCCTGCCCGGCGACGATGTCCGGGTGGTCGAACGGGTGCACCAGAACCGCGCCGCTCTCCTGGGCGTAGCCGGTGGCGGCGACGAGCGCCTCGTCGATCGTGCTGCCGTGCAGCACCACGCGGGCGCCGTACGCCTTCGTCGCCTCGACCTTCGGCAGCGCGGCGTCCAGCGGCATGTAGACGACGGAGTCGATGCCGAGCAGCTGGGCCGCCAGGGCGACGCCCTGCGCGTGGTTGCCGGCGCTCGCGGCGACGACGCCGCGCGCCTTCTCGTCGTCGGACAGACGCGAGATGCGCGTGTAGGCGCCCCGGATCTTGAACGAGCC
>CAZFTZ010000326.1:0-9313 GCA_964521875.1 uncultured Cellulomonas sp.
CGGTCCATCGTGACGTCGAACGCGTACTGCGCGCCCGGCACCACGGACAGCAGCGCCTCGTGGACCGCGACGACCCCCAGCCGGTCGGTGGCGATCGGGCCCAGCACCGTGTTGACCACCGCGGTGGCGCGGGCTCCGGTCGTCGCGGTCCCCATGGCGCGTCAGTCCACGGTTCCGGCGTCGGCGGCCGACGGCGACGCGACGGCGGCGTGGTGGTGGCGCACCCCGGCCAGCCCGACGAACGTCAGGACGGCGGCGACCAGCGCGGCGACGGCGCACACGAGGTAGGCCAGGTTGAAGCCGTGGCCGAGCGCCGTCAGCGCGACGGCGTGCACCGCGTCCGGCAGCTCGGGGATCGAGTTGAGCGCCACCGCGCCGCCCTGCTGCGCGATGCCGGTCACCTGACCGGTCACGTCGGCCGGCAGCCCGAGTCCGGGCAGCTGCGCCAGGGTGGTCCCGCGCGCGCTGCCGAGCGCGATCGCGCCGACGAGCACCGGGCCGAGCGCCATGCCGAGGTCGCGCAGCAGGTTCGTCGTCGCGCTCGCCATGCCCGCCAGGTGGTGCGGCACGGTGTTGATCGCGACGGCGGTGACGGAGGAGATCGTCAGCGCGAAGCCGACGCCGGTGAGCAGCGCGGGCAGGACGAACCGGGTCCACGAGCCGTCCTGGACGTCGAACGTCGAGGCGACGAACCCGGCGGCCGCCATCAGCAGGAAGCCGGCCGTCAGCGGCCAGCGCGGCGGCACCTCGTGCACCAGGCGGGAGACCACGGGGATCAGGACGAAGGCCGGGCCCTGCAGGAACAGGAACAGGATCCCGATCAGCAGCGCGGGCTGGTGCTGCACCGGCCCCATCCACATCGACGTCGAGAAGCAGATGCCGAGGAAGGCGAACATGCCGACGACCGCGACCGCCGCCACGACGGCGAACGACCGGTTGCGGAACAGGTCGAGGTGCAGGATCGGCGAGGCGGAGCGCCGCTCGACGAGCACGAAGACGACGAGCAGGGCGGCGCCGGCGGCGAAGGCCGCGACGATCAGCGGGCGCCCCCAGCCGATCTCCGCTCCCTGCACGGCGGCGTAGAGCACGGCGACGAGGCCGAGCGCGAAGGTCACCTGGCCGGGGACGTCGAGCCGGCGGCCGTGCGGGGCGGAGGACTCGGCGGCCCGCAGCGCGAGCACGAACGTGGCGGCGGCGAGCACCGCGACGAGCCAGTACGAGCCCTGCCAGAAGCCCCGGGCCGCCAGTGTGCCGGCGACGAGCGGGGACACCGCGGCGCCGGCGGACAGCGACCCTGCCCACAGGGCGATCGCGCGGGCGCGCTCGGCCGGGGTGGGTGTGACGGCGGCAACCAGGGTGAGCGAGATCGGGAACAGGATGCCCGCGCCGAGGCCGTTGAGCGCCGCACCGACCCAGAGCGTCTGCACCACGGGGGCGAGCGCCGAGACGATGCTGCCGGCGACGACGAGCGCGGCCCCGGCGAACAGCAGCCGGCGCCGCCCGTAGAGGTCGCCGAGCACGCCGAAGGTCAGCTCGAAGACGACGACGGGGATCATGAACGCCGTCGTGATCCAGGTCAGCTGCGAGCCGCTGGTCTGGAAGTAGGCCTGGAACGTGCCGTTGAGCGTCGCGGGGATCGCGTTGGCGAGCTGCGCGACGGCGACGCCGGCGCACGCGGCGAGGAGGGTCGCGACCTTGCGTGCGACCGTGGTGCCGGCCCTCGCCTCGCGCGGCGAGGTGAGGGTGGGCGGGAAGCCGTTGTCCTTGGCGAGCGTCATTGCTACCTCCGAAGTCCAGGGTCCGTGTGACCGGGGTCACTCGTCAAATGAATGTCTGACATCGCCAACATGCTTGTGGTGAATGACTGGAGTCACGCGCGGGTGAGCTCGAGGGAGAGCACGGGCAGCGAGTCCAGGGCCCGGACCATGTTCCCGAGCAGCCGGACCGGCTCGCCGACCTCGAGGTGCCGCACCCGCCGGGCGAGGGAGGTCAGCACGGCGTGCGCCTCGAGCCGTGCCAGCCCCTGCCCGGCACAGGTGTGGGTGTCGTAGCCGAACGACAGGTGGTCGGTCGGGTTGCGGCGGACGTCGAAGACGTCGGGGTCCGGGTAGTGGCGCGGGTCCCGGTTCCCGGCGGCGAACAGGACGGCCACCTGCGAGCCCGCCGGGATCAGCGTCCCGGCGACCTCGACGTCCCGGGTGGCGTAGCGGCCGAACTGTGGCACCGGCGTCTCGTGGCGCAGCGCCTCGTTGAACGCGGCCGGCACGAGCGACGGGTCGTCGTTGAGCAGCGCGAGCTGCTCCGGGTGCCGCGCCAGCAGCCACAGCGCGTTGCCGATCGCCGCGATGGTGGAGTCCACCCCGGCGGCGACGTACTGGTGGATGATCATGCCCGCTGCCTCGTACGGGATCTCGCCGCGCCCCGCGGCGTCGAAGATCGCCCGTCCGATGCTGCCCTCGACGAGGTCCTCGGCCTTCGCGTTCTGTGCCCAGCCGAACAACTCGCCGGCCACCGGGAAGCTGGCGCCGGTGCGCTCGTTCATCGGGCCGAGGCAGTCGAACGCCGCGACGCCCCAGGTGAGGAAGTTCTCCTTGACCTCGCCTTGCACGCCGATCAGGTCGGCGACGATCGAGACCGGCACGGCGCGGGCGAGGTCGTCGACCGCGTCGAAGGTGCCGCGCTCCACCAGCCCGGCGACCACGGCGTCGACCTTCGCGTCGATGTCGGGCTTGACCGGGCGCAGGGCGCGGGGCGACAGGTTCGCGGTGAGAGCGGCGCGCAGCGCCGCGTGGTGGGGCGGGTCGGTGGTGAGCGTGGCGCCCTCGAGCACCTCGTTCATGGTGTCGTTGAACGCGACGGACCGCGACGAGAACGTCGCCGGGTCGGCGAGCGCGTCCCGGATCTCGTCGTACCGGGTGAGTGCCCAGACGCCGCGTCCGGTGCCGACACCGTTGCCGGTGTTCGGCAGGTGCACCACGGCGGCCTGCTCGCGCAGCTGCGTGAACGCGGGGTACGGGTCGGCCAGGATCTCCTCGGAGAAGATGTCCAGCCCTGCTGTCTCGATCGTGTCGACGGTCATCGTCGCCCCTCTCGTCGGTGCTCGGTGCTGCGGGATGTGCCGGACGGTTCCCGGTAGGTCAGGCGGCGACGACGGCGGTCAGCCGCCGCAGCCGCGGGACGGAGATGCGGTGGTCGAGCCCGACGGCGGTCACCCGGCCGTCGGGATGCGTCCAGCGCAGCAGGGCGGGGCCCGACGGGGCGTCGCCTTCGACGACCTCCGGCTCACCCGCCACGGGCAGCGGCCCGCACGCCTTGACCGAGACCCCGAACTGCTCGGTCCAGAAGTACTGCTGGAACGCCAGCTCCGGCGCCTCGTCACCGCGCAGCAGCGCGGTGGCCGCGACGCGGGCGACGTCGATCGCGCTGGTCCACAGCGGCACCCTGCGCACGCCCTCGTCGGTGGGGAACGCGGCGACGTCGCCCGCGGCGACGACGTCCGGTCGCACCCGGCCGCGCGAGTCGACGGCGAGCGTGTGGTCGGGCCGCAGCAGGCCGCTGCCGGACAGCCACTCGACGTTCGGCACGTCGCCGGCCGCGGTGACGACGAGGTCGGCCTCGAGCGCCGAACCGTCGGCGAGGACGGCGCGGAGCCCGGCGCCGCCCTCGCCGAGGTGTACGGATGCCGTCCGGACGATCCGCACGCCTGCCCGCTCGGCGGCTTCGACGAGCCGCGCCGCCGGCCACGGGCCGAGCTGGCGCGTCAGGGGCAGCCGCCGCGTCACGAGGGTGACCTCGCAGCCGTGGGCCCGGCAGCCGGAGGCGACCTCCATCGCGAGCGCGCCGCCGCCGACGACCAGCACCGACGGTGTGTCGGCGACCCGGCGGCGCAGCTCGACGGCGTCGTCGAGCGTGCGCAGCGTCGTCTCGGCCGGGCTGGTGCTCAGCCGACGCGCCCGGGTGCCGGTGGCGACGACCAGCCCGTCGTACGCCAGCTCGGTGCCGTCGTCGAGCACGACGAGTCGCCGCTCGGCGTCCAGCCGGCGGGCGGTGGCGCCGAGCAGCTCGGTCGCGCCGTGCTCCGGTGCCGGCAGCGCGGGGGAGACGTCGCCGGTGGCGTCGTGCAGCAGCGCCTTGGACAGCGCCGGCCGGCTGTACGGGGCGTGGCGCTCGTCGCCGACCACCGTCAGGTCACCGTCGAACCCGCCGTCCCGCAGCGTGTCGCAGGCGGTGAGGCCGGCGATCCCGTTCCCGACGACGACGACGCGCCGGACGGTGCCCACGCTCACTCCAGCCGCAACGCGGCGATCGGGCACACCCGCACGGCGGCCTTGGCGGCGGCGACGTCGGCCGGGGAGTCGACGACCTCGACGTCGACCACCAGCACGCCGTCGTCGTCCAGGTGCATCAGCCCCGGCGCCGCTTCCTCGCAGAGGCCGTGCCCCTCGCAGCGTGGCCGGTCCAGGACGATCCGCATGGTCCGCCTCCTCGTCGGGCGGGCCTCGTCGCCGCACCGCGCTTTCGAGGGTCAGTGTGAGATGGGTCACTCGTCAAATGAATGTCTAGCATTGGGCCTATGCACGACGTCGATGACGGTGGAACCGTCGCGGACGGCGAGCTCGACCGCCTCGCGGCGACCGACCTCAACCTGCTGGTGCCGCTGATGGCGCTCCTCGAGGAGCGGTCCGTGACGCGGGCCGCCGCGCGGGTCGGACTGTCGCAACCCGCGATGAGCCACGCACTGCGTCGCATCCGCCGCCTGCTCGGCGACCAGGTGGTGGTGCGGCGCGGCAACGACCTGACGCTGACGCCCCGCGCCGCGGCGCTCGTCGCCCCGCTGCGGCAGGCGCTGCAGTCGACCGCGCGCGTGGTCGGCGCCCCCGAGTTCGACCCCGCGACCGGGGCCCGGACCTTCTCGGTGGGGCTGACCAACAGCACGGCGTTCGTCGTCGGCGCCCCGCTGGCCCGGCTGCTCTCCGAGCGCGCCCCGAACGCCGGACTGCGACTGCCGGACGTGCCGGCGGTGCCGGACAGCGCGTTCACGGACGAGGGCGTCGACGTGCTGCTGCCCGAGACGTTCGCCACCCGCTTCCCGCGGGAGCGGCTGTTCGACGACCGCTGGGTGGTCGTCGCCTCGCCCGACGCGCCGAAGGACGCGACCGCCGTCGAGCTGCTGGAGACGCTGCCACACGTGCTGTTCGACGTCTCGCCGCAGCGGCTGCTGCCGTACGCCGTGCTCGACGAGCACCACGTCCGCTACCGGGTGCGCGCCCGGGTGTCCGACAGCCTGCTGGTCGCCTACCTGGTGGCGGGCACCGGCGCCGTCGCCCTGCACCGGTACTCGCTGGCCGCCGCGATGAGCGCGCACGTGCCGCTGCGGATCGAGGACTTCCCGTTCCCGCTGCAGGGCCAGGGCGTCGACATGGTGTGGAACCCGTGGCTGACCGACGAGCCCGTCCGCGAGTGGCTGCGCTCGCTGCTCGTGGAGGTCAGCGCGGGGCTGGCACCTCGGCCTCCAGCCGGCGGCGCAGGCCGTCCAGCTCGCCGGTGATCCGGGCGGGCAGCTTCGGGCCGAAGGTCGTCAGCCACTGCGCGGTGCTCTCGGCCTCCGCCAGCCAGCCGTCCCGGTCGACGCGCAGCAGCTCGGCGAGGTCGTCGTCGGGCACGTCGAGCCCGGTCAGGTCGAGGCTGTCGCGGGTGGGCAGCAGCCCCACCGGGGTGTCGGTGGCGTCGGCCGCCCCCTCCAGGCGGCGCACGACCCAGGCCAGCACGCGGGAGTTCTCCCGGTAGCCGGGCCACAGGAACCGGCCGCCGGCGCCCTTGCGGAACCAGTTGACGGCGAAGATCACGGGGGCGTTCGCGCCGAGCCGGTCGCCGATCTCGAGCCAGTGCGCCCAGTGGTCGGCCATGTGGTAGCCGCAGAACGGCAGCATCGCGAACGGGTCGCGGCGCAGCCGGCCGACGGTGCCCTCGGCCGCGGCGGTCTGCTCGGAGGAGATCGTCGCGCCGAGGAACACGCCGTGGGTCCAGTCACGGGCCTGCGTGACGAGCGGCACGTTGGTCGCCCGGCGGCCGCCGACGAGGATCGCGTCGACCGGCACACCGGCGGGGTCCTCCCAGTCGGGCGCGATCGACGCGCAGCGGTCGGCGCGCACGGTGAACCGCGAGTTCGGGTGCGCGGCCGGCCGGCCGCAGCCGGGGGTCCAGTCCCGCCCGGTCCAGTCGACCAGGTGGTCCGGCACCGTCTCGGTCAGCCCCTCCCACCACACGTCGCCGTCGTCGGTCAGGGCGACGTTGGTGAAGACGGTGTCGGACGCGACCATCGCCACCGCGGTCGGGTTGGTCGTCTCGCCGGTGCCGGGTGCCACGCCGAAGAAGCCGGCCTCGGGATTGATCGCCCGCAGCCTGCCGTCGTCGCCGACGCGCATCCAGACGATGTCGTCGCCGAGCGTCTGGGCCGACCAGCCCTCCAGGGTGGGCTGCAGCATCGCCAGGTTCGTCTTGCCGCAGGCGGACGGGAACGCGGCGGCGACGTGGTAGCTGCGCCCCTGCGGGCTCGTCAGCCGCAGCAGCAGCATGTGCTCGGCCAGCCAGCCCTCGTCGCGGCCCATCACGGACGCGATCCGCAGCGCGAAGCACTTCTTGCCCAGCAGGGCGTTGCCGCCGTAGCCGGAGCCGTACGACCAGATCTCGCGGGTCTCCGGGAAGTGGCAGATGTACGTGGTCTCGTTGCACGGCCACGGCACGTCGGCCCGGCGCAGGCCGTCGCCGTCGACGAGCGGCATCCCGACGCTGTGCAGCGCGGGGACGAAGTCGCCGTCGGTGCCGAGTTCGGCCAGCACGCTCGCCCCGACCCGGGTCATCAGGTGCATGCTGACCGCGACGTAGGCGGAGTCGGTCAGCTCGACGCCGATCTCCGCCAGCGGGGAGCCGACCGGGCCCATCGAGAACGGCACCACGTACATCGTCCGGCCCCGCATCGAGCCGGCGAACAGGGACTTCAGCTCCGCGCGCATCCGCGCCGGCTCGCGCCAGTTGTTCGTCGGGCCGGCGTCCTCCTCGCGCTGCGAGCAGATGAAGGTGCGACTCTCGACGCGGGCGACGTCGCCGGGGTCCGAGCGGGCGAGGAACGAGCGGGGACGCAGGTGCGGGTCCAGCCGCAGGAACGTGCCGCCGGCCACCAGCCGCTCGCACAGCTCCTCGTACTCGCGCTGCGAGCCGTCGCACCACACGACGTCGTCGGGCTGCGTCAGGCGGGCGACGTCCTCGACCCAGCGGGCCAGGCGGGCGTGCCGCAGCCCGGGCGCGGCGTCGAGGACACTGACGGCCTGTTCGGCGAGGGAGGTCATCGGGGGATCCTTTCGTCTGGGCGTCCTGGTTCGACACTCGCACGGTTCTTGCCATGTCCAGCCCGCGGCGGGCCAACAAGAATCGCGAATCTTTCGCTACTGTCAGGACATGGCCGTCGAGAAGGGCGCCGCCACGCCCGCCGCGCCCCAGGGGCCCGTCATCGCCGTACCCGAGCCGATGGCCGTCGCACCGGAGGCGAACGACCTGCTGACGCTCGGCCGGCGCATCCGGCACTTCCGCACCGAGCGGGGGATGACCCTGGACCAGCTGGGCGCCGCGGTCGGCGCCACCGCCAGCCAGCTCTCGCTCGTCGAGAACGGCCGGCGCGAGCCGCGCGTCACGATGCTGCAGGCCATCGCGACGGCGCTCGGGGTGCCGACCGCCGCGCTGCTGGCGGCCGAGGCGCCGTCCCGCCGGGCGGCGCTGGAGATCGCGCTGGACACGGCCCAGCGCCGCCCCGGGTACGTGGCGCTCGGCCTGCCGGTGATCCGTCCCGGCAGGAACCTGCCGACCGACGCGCTGGAGTCCCTCGTCGGGCTGCACACCGAGCTGGCCCGCCGCACGGACGCGGCGGTCGCCACTCCGGAGGAGGCCCGCCGCGCCACGACGGCGCTGCACCGCTGGATGCGCGAGCGCGACAACTACCTGCCGGCGATCGAGGAGGCCGCCGAGGAGCTGGTGCGCCGCAACGGCTACGCCAGCGGCCCGCTGACCCACCGGGGCGTCGCGGAGATCGCCGAGAGCCTGGGGTTCACCCTGGTGCACACGCCGGACCTGCCGCCGTCCACCCGCACCGTGACCGACCTGGCCAACGGGCGGATCTACCTGCCGCCGGCGTCCATCCCAGGCGGTCACGGGCTGCGCTCGCTCGCGCTGCAGGCGCTCGCCCACCGGGTGCTCGGGCACGAGCGGCCCCGCAGCTACGCCGACTTCCTGCGTCAGCGCATCGAGATCACCTACTTCGCGGCGGTCTGCCTGATGCCGCGCGCCACGGCGGTGCCGTTCCTCGAGCGTGCCAAGCGGGCGAAGAACCTGGCGGTCGAGGACTTCCGGGACGCGTTCGGCGTCACGCACCAGGCGGCCGCCCAGCGGATGACCAACCTGCTGACGTCCCACCTCGACCTGCGCGTGCACTTCATGCGCGTGGGGGAGGACGGCGCGCTGTACCAGGGGTACGAGAACGACGGCTTCCCGTTCCCGACGGACAGCACGGGGGCAACCGCCGGCCTGATCGTGTGCCGCCGGTGGCCCGCCCGGGAGGCTTTCGGTCACCGCGACCGGACCGCCGAGAACTACCAGTACGTCGACACGCCGGCCGGCACCTACTGGGCGTCGACCCAGACCGGGACGACGGCGCTCGGCGAGTTCTCCATCACCTTCGGCGTCCCGTTCGAGCAGGCCAAGTGGTTCCGGGGCCGGGAGACGACGGCGCGGACCCGGTCCACCTGCCCCGACCCGGCCTGCTGCCGCCGCCCGGCGCGCGAGCTGGCGACGCGGTGGGCGGACCGCTCCTGGCCCAGCGCCGCGGTGCACACGCAGGTGCTGGCCGCACTTCCGACCGGCGCCTTCCCCGGCGTGGACGAGAACGACGTCTACGCCTTCCTCGACCGGCACTCGACGCTCTGACGCGGCCGTTTCGCCCGAGCGGCGACAGTGCGACGGGGACTCTGCGTTTGGCCTGCTCAGGCATGCACCGCGACAATGTGCGGGTGATCGGGTCCAGCGAGCCGGCCGTCCCGACGCTGGCCCATGCCCGTCACCGCGACGAGGACCCGCGCACGGTCCTCGACCGTCCGCTGGCCGCCACCTCGCTCCTGGACGCCGTCAGGGACCTGCGCCGCGACGTCGAGGACACCTCGTTCCCGCTCGAGCTGGACGGCGTCGCCTCGGCGCGCGCCTCGCGCGGGAAGCTCGTCGACCAGCTCACCGAGCACCTGATCCCGCGGCTGACGGAGCTGTCGGCGCC
>CAZFTZ010000327.1:0-4176 GCA_964521875.1 uncultured Cellulomonas sp.
AGCGGCTCGGCCTGGACGCGGTGATCACCGACTGCCCGGACCGGCTGCGCGGCTGGCTCGTCGGGCGCGAACCCTGACCGGCCGGGCCGGGACCGCGGTTCGGGCGGCGCGCTCCTGGCCGTCCCGGCAGGCGCGGCCGGCTCAGCCGCCGGTCTGCCCCAGCCGGTTCTCGGCGGAGATCGCGTCCTGGACGGCCTGCTCCAGGCGCTTCTGGGCGTCGCCGGAGGCGGTGAAGTCGCCGGCCTTGAGCGCGCTGTCGGAGTCCTTCATCGCCTGGCTGGCGCGCTGCAGCGCGTCCGCCAGGTCGGCCCGTGCGTCGCCCGTCGCCGGGCTGGTCGGCGTGCTGCTCGGCGAGGCGGACGGACTGGCCGACGGCGACTGCGTCGGCGTCGACCCCTCGCCGGTCCCGGTGCCCGTACCGTCGGTCTCGGTCTCACCCTGCGTGCCGGCGTCACCCGCCGTCGCACCCGAGTTGCCGCCGAACACCTGGTCGAGCGCCTCGTCGAGCGTGCCTGCGTAGCCGACCTGGTCGCCGAAGGCGACGAGCACCCGCTGCAGCAGCGGGTAGGTCGCGCCGGAGGACGCCTGGACGTACACCGGCTGCACGTAGAGGAGACCGCCGCCGACGGGCAACGTCAGCAGGTTGCCGCGCTTGACCGTCGAGCCCCGCTGGTCCAGCAGGTTGAGCTCGTTGGACGCGGTCGTGTCCGCCTGGAAGTTGCTCACGGCCTGGTTCGGACCCGGCACGGTGGAGTCACGCGGCAACGTGAGCAGCCGCAGCTTGCCGTAGTCGGCCGCAGGCTGCCCCGCGGCGCTGCCCGCCTCGGAGTCGACGGCCAGGTACCCGGTGAGCACGTTGCGTGCGCCGCCGGCCGGGATGTACGTCGACATCAGCGAGAACTCGGGGCTGTCCTGGTCCGGCATCTGCAGCGTCAGGTAGTACGGCGGCTGCTTGACGGTGGTGCTGGCGCCCGTCGGGTCCACCGGGCTGTCCCAGAAGTCGTCGCCGGTGAAGAACTGCTGGGCGTCGGTGACGTGGTACTTGCCGAGCAGCGTGCGCTGCACCTTGAACAGGTCCTCGGGGTAGCGGATGTGGCTCATCAGGTCGCTGCTGATCTGCGACATCGGCTGGATCGACGTCGGGAACACGCCCTGCCACGCCTTGAGCACCGGGTCGTCCGGGTCCCAGGCGTACAGGTCGACGCTGCCGTCGTACGCATCCACCGTCGCCTTCACCGAGTTGCGGATGTAGTTGACGTTCTTGGACGCCAGCGGCTGCACCGTGCTCGATGCCTGGGTCAGCGAGTCGGTCGTCGCGTCCTCGAGCGACTCGCTCGCCGCGTACGGGTACTGGTCGCTCGTCGTGTAGCCGTCGATGATCCACTTCACCCGGCCGTCGATCACCGCCGGGTACACGCGACCGTCCAGCTCGAGGTAGGGCGCCACCTTCTGCACGCGCTCGCGGGGGTCGCGGTCGTAGAGGATCTGCGAGCTGCCCGTGACGTTGTTGGAGAACAGGATCTGCTCGTCGCCGAACTTCAGCGTGTACATCAGCTTGTTCCACAGGTTGCCGACGTTCGGACCCGCCGAGACCTCCGTCGTCGGGAAGGTCGTCGTCTGGGAGCCGGTGCCCGTCGTGTCGTCCGGGTAGTCGAACTCCTGCGCCGTCCCGTCGTCGGACGCGCCGACGATCGAGTACGTCGGAGACTCCTGGCCGAAGTAGATCCGGGGCTCGTAGTCGCCCATGCCCCCGGTCGACGGGATACCGCTCTCCCAGAACGCCGGCGCCCCGCGGGTGCCGCGGGTGTTGCCGTACGCGGCGACGACTCCGTACCCGTGGGTGTAGACGATGTGCTCGTTCACCCAGTTCTTCTGCGAGTCGGACAGCCCGTCGAGGTTGAGCTCCCGCACCGCGATGACGGTGTCCCGGCTCTCCCCGTCGATCGTGTAGCGGTCGACCGACAGGGTGTCGGGGAAGTTGTAGAAGCCGCGGATCTGCTGCAGCTGGCGGAACGACGGAGCGACGACCTGCGGGTCCAGCAGCCGGATCGACGCGGTGGTCTCCGCGTCCTGCCGCAGCTGGCCGGCCGAGGCGGTCGTCGTCGCCTTGTACTCGCTCACGTCGACGTCGGTCAGCCCGTACGCCTGCCGGGTCGCGTCGATGTTCCGCTGGATGTAGGTCGCCTCCTTGTCCCGCTGGTTGGGCTGGACCTGGAAGCGCTGCACGATCGCCGGGTAGATGCCGCCCACGACGACTGCGGACACGATCATCAGGCCGACGCCGATCGCCGGCAGCCGCCAGTTGGGGACGAACACGTTGACGACGAACGCCACGGCCACCACCAGCGCCGCCACGGCGAGGATCGCCTTGGACGGGATGACGGCGTGCACGTCGGTGAACGCCGCGCCGGAGAACTGCACGCGGTCGTTGGCCGCGGTGCTCTTGGTCAGCGTCGAGTACCGGTCCAGCCAGTAGCTCGCCGCGACCAGCACCAGGAACACCGCGCCCAGCACCGACAGGTGCCGGCGCGCCTGCACGGTGGTGCGGTGGCCCTTGGCCGCGGCGCCGATGCGCAGGCCGCCGTAGAGGTAGTGCGTCGCCACCGCGCCGACCACCGACAGCACCGCCGCCGTCATGAGGAACGACACGACGAACCGCAGCAGCGGCAGCGTGAACATGTAGAAGCCCAGGTCGACGTGGAACTGGGCGTCCGTGGTCCCGACGGTCTGCCGGTGCAGGAACAGCTGGACCGTCTGCCAGCGCTGCGCGGCCGCGCCGCCGCCGAACAGCCCGAGCACCACGGGTCCGACGATCATGACGAGCCGGCGCAGCGGCTCTATCGCCTCCCGGTACTGGTCGAGGTTCGCCTGCTCGTTGCTCGACGGCGCGTACACCGGCCGGGCCCGGTAGGCGTACTGCAGGCTGACCGCCACCGCGCCGGCCATGACCAGGAACCCGAGCACGAACAGCACCACGCGGGTGCCCCACTGGGTCCACAGCACCTGCCCGAACCCGAGCTGGTCGAACCACAGCACCTGGGTCCACAGCTGGGACAGCACCAGCAGCCCGACGACGAGCGCGACGATCGTGACGATCGTCGGGACGAGGGGGCCGCGACGGCGCCGCGCCACGGGGCGCGGCCGGGAGTTCTCGGCGAAGGTCACTGTTCCTCGTCGTCGTCGGGTCCAAGACGTCGGTCACGTGCACAGCACGGGCGTCGACGCAGGTCCAACGCCCGGTGCGGGCACCAGGTTCCCACAGGGATGCGACCATGGCGGCATGCAGCCCGGTCCCGACTCCCCCCAGGCGTCCGCCTCCCTCGCCTACGCCGTCCAGGAAGTCGAGCGGCACGTCGCCGCCGCCGGCTGGGACGGGCCGGTCCGCGTGTTCGCGCTGGTGCGCACCGCGGTCGCGCTGGAGGCGGAGCCGTCGCTCGCCGACCAGATGACGCCGGACGTGCTGGAGTCCGCGCGCACCACGCCGTGGCACCTCACCTCGGTGGAGCAGGAGGGCCTGCCGCCGGCGGACGACCTCGAGGAGCTGCTGGCGGGCCTCGGCTGGCCGGACTCCGTCGACGGCGCGGTGGTGACGGTGGAGCGGATCGTGCTGCCGCCGAGCGCCGAGGACGCGATGCCGGACGACCCCGGCGAGGCGCTCGCCTACCTGATGAGCCACCCGGACCGCTCGGACGTGCGCCTCGCCGTCGGCGTGCTGCGCGGCGGCGCGTCCTGGTGCGCGGTGCGCACCCGCGCGTTCGACACCGACGACCAGGTGGCGCAGGGTCCGGCCGTGGTGCCCGGCCTGGTCGACGCGGTGCGCGCGACCTTCGAGTAGCGGCTCAGCCGCAGGTCGGCAGGCTGTCGCCGGTGCCGGCACCGATCGCCGTCATCGCGGCGACCGCGTCGTCGAGCGTCGAGACCGCCACGACGTGCAGCCCGTCCGGCACGTGGCCGACGACCTCGTCGCAGTTGTCCTGCGGCGCGAGGAACCACGTCGCACCGTCCCGCACGGCGCCGATCATCTTCTGCCGGATACCGCCGATCGCACCGACGGCACCGGTGACGTCCATCGTCCCGGTGCCGGCGATGTGCTGGCCGTTCGCCTCGTCGGCGGGGGTGAGCTCGTCGACGATGCCGAGCGCGAACATCGTCCCGGCGCTCGGGCCGCCGACGCCG
>CAZFTZ010000328.1:0-10459 GCA_964521875.1 uncultured Cellulomonas sp.
CGTGCAGGTCGGCGGCCGTGGGTCTGTCGGGCCTGCCGGAAGGAAGGCCCGCCCCCATGACCAGCCCCGTCGCTCTCGTTGCCCGGACCGCGCGCTCGTCGTCCACCGAGTGGGTGGCACCGCGTGCCGCGATCCGCAGGATCTCCACGACGCTGACGATCGTCCTCACGGTCGGCGCCCTCGCCGCAATGTCCGCCGGCGCCGGCGCGCTCTGCGTCGCGCTGGCGTTCGGGGCCATCGGCGCGCTGCTCGGGCTGCGCCTGTCGGACGCGTGGGACGACGCGCTGAGCACCTCCGGCGACCTCGACTGGGCCGACGAGTACGACTGGCGCTGACGCGCCGCGAGGCACCTCTGGGACTTTCGTCGGAAGCCCTCGCCGCGCGGTGAACAGGGCGGCGCCCCGAGGCTCATTTGTCCGGACATTCGCTTGACATGATCTCGCCGGATCGCAACGATGAAGCCGTCAACGAGGATACGTCCGGCGACGCGAGGCCCCATGGTGGTGCGCCACGTCGCCGGGGGTGATCCAGCGGCCGCCACGGGTGTCGAGCACACGACCCTCGTCCGGAGAGAGAAGCGACATGTCCAGCGAGACGACGACGTCCGCCACCCAGCGGACCAGCAAGGCGCGGAACACCGATCCGCGGTTCAGCAAGCTCACCGTCGGGGTGTGCCCGGACCAGTGGGGCGTCTGGTTCCCCGAGGACGAGAAGCAGATCCCGTGGCGCACGGCCCTGGCGGAGATGGCCGAGGCGGGCTTCGAGTACCTCGAGACCGGCCCCTTCGGCTACTTCCCCAAGGACGCGAAGGAGTTGAAGAAGGTCACCGACGAGCACGGCTTCACCGTCATCGCCGGCACAGGGTGGGGCATCCTGCACAAGGCCGAGGCCTGGGCGGAGACCGAGAAGACCTTCCGAGCGATCGCCGAGACCCACGCCGCGGTCGGCGCGAAGTACGTCGTCCACCTGCCCCCGCTGTTCCGCGACGACAAGACGTGGGAGTGGACCGACGACCGCGTGCTGTCGCCGGACGCCTGGAAGCTCTACATCGAGAACGCCAACCGCCTCGGGCAGATCCTCAAGGACGAGTACGGGCTGAAGATGGCGCTGCACCCGCACGGTGACAGCCACATCGAGACGCCGGAGGACATCGACCGCATCTTCGCGGCGACCGACCCGACGTACGTCAACCTCTGCCTCGACACGGGCCACATCGTCTACGGCGGCGGCGACCCGATCGAGCTGGTGAAGAAGTACCCCGAGCGGATCGCCTACGTGCACATCAAGGCGTTCGATCAGGCTCTGGTCCGCGAGGCGCACGAGAAGGACTGGCCGTTCGGCGAGGCCGTCGCCAAGGGCGCCTCGGTGCGTCCGCCGGCCGGTGCCCCGGACATGAAGGAGCTGGTCGCCGCACTGGCCGGCCTCGACAAGGAGCTGTACGTCGTGCTGGAGCAGGACCTCTACCCGTGCGACCCGCGGCTCCCGCTGCCCAACGCCATCGTCACCCGGCAGTACCTGGCCTCCGTGGGCCTCGGCCTGCTCTGACGGCCCGTCCCACCCGCTCGAAGGAGAGACTCACATGACCGTCCGTATCGGGATCGTCGGTCCTGGTGGCATGGGCAAGGCGCACATCGCGCGCATCGAGAACGAGCTGTCCGGCGGCAAGATCGTCGCGGTGACGGACATCGACGCCGCCAACGCGGCGCGCGTGGCCGACCCGCTGGGCGCGAAGGTCTACGCCAACGGCGGCGAGCTGATCGCCTCCGACGACGTCGACGCCGTCCTGGTGACGAGCTTCGGCCCGGCGCACGAGGAATCGGTGCTCCAGGCGATCGCCGCGGGCAAGCCGGTGCTCGTCGAGAAGCCGCTGACGCCGACGGCCGAGGCCGCGCTGCGCGTCATCGACGCCGAGGTCGCGTCCGGCCGCAAGCTCGTGACGGTGGGCTTCATGCGCCGGTTCGACCGCTCGTACAACGAGATGAAGGCGATCCTGGACTCGGGTGACCTCGGTGAGGCGATCCTGGTCCACAACCGCCACCGCAACCCCACCGTGCCGGAGAGCTACACCGCCGACATGGCCGTCAACGACACCGCGATCCACGAGATCGACACGATGCGCTGGCTGCTCGGTGAGGAGATCGTCCGGGCTCGCGTCGACAAGCCGAAGCGGACGCGCAACCGGTTCCCGCACCTGCAGGACCCGATCGTCGTCGTGCTGCAGACCGAGTCCGGCGTGCTGATCGACGACGAGGTGTTCGTCAACATCCAGTACGGCTACGACATCCAGTGCGAGCTGGTGCTGGAGACGGGTACGGTCCGGCTGTCCGACCAGAACGTCATCGAGCGCCGTGACGGCCAGGGGGCGCGCAACCGGATCACGCGCGACCACAACGACCGGTTCCACCAGGCGTTCAACGCCGAGGTGCAGCAGTGGATCAACGCGGTCGCACGCGGTGAGCACACCGGCTCCACGTCGTGGGACGGCTACGCGGCCGCAGTCGTCTGCGACGCCGCGGTGAAGTCGCTGCTCAGCGACGACGAGGGCTTCGTGCCTGTCGAGCTGGTCGCGAAGCCCGCGCTGTACGCCTGAGCGAACGCGGTGCCGGTGCCCTGGACCGGGGGCACCGGCACCGCCGTCTCGTCGGGCACGGTCAACGACGACGAAGGAGCACGTCCGATGGTGGACATCGCGCTGGACCCGAACATGTACTACCCGTCGATGCCGGTGGCGCAGACCCTCTACAAGGCCGCCGAGCTCGGCTTCCGCTTCATCGAGATGTCGCCCAACACCGAGGTGCACTTCTGGAAGAAGTACCCGAAGGCGGACAAGGACGTCATCGCCGACATCAACAAGGCGCAGCGCGAGTCCGGGGCGAAGGTCCGCACGCTCAACCCCGTCTACAACTGGTCGAGCGCCGACGAGCAGGAGCGCCAGGCGCAGGTGCGCGCGTTCCGCCGGCTGCTGGAGATCGCCGACGCGCTGGACGTGCGTGAGATCATCTCGGAGTTCTCGGGCGACCCGAACACCCCGGTCGAGTGCGAGCACCAGTGGTACCGCTCGATCGCCGAGCTCGCGCCGGTGTTCGAGGCCTACGGCATCCGCCTCAACCTGGAGCCGCACCCGTACGACTTCGTCGAGCTGCACGACGAGGCGTACTCGATCGTCCGCGGCACCGACCTGGACTGGATCGGGTACGAGTACTGCGGCCCGCACACGTTCCACGTCTCCGACGGCGCGGGCGACGTCGAGCGGATGATCGAACTCTGCGCGCCCAGGCTGCGCGAGGTCCACGTCGCCGACGCCTTCAACCACCGCGCCAACGACGGCAACCGCTACATCGTCAACCCGCCCGGCGTCGACGCCCGCGTCCACCAGCACAACGAGATCGGGCTGGGCGAGGTGCCGTTCGACCGGCTGTTCGCGGCGCTGCGTGGTGTCGGCTTCGACGGCGTGGTGTCGGTGTGCGTCTTCGGCTGGCACGAGCGGGCCGACGAGATCAACCGCGCGATGCTCGCGCGCGTCCAGAAGGAGCTCGGCTGACCTGAGCCGTTCTGCGGAGAGGTGCCAGCAGTGATCTGGCTGGCCGTGGCGGTCGTGGCGGTTCTCATCGCCCTCGACAAGTCGTTCCTGCCCGGCGCGGCGATGTTCGGAGTCGGCATGCTGGCCAGCGTGGCGCCCGCCAAGCAGGCGAGCGGCACCACGCTGGCGCTGCTGATCGTCGCCGACTGGGTGGCGATCTGGGCGTACCGCAAAGACGTCGACTGGCACACCCTGCGGCGGCTGCTGCCGAACGTCGTCGTCGGCGTGGTGCTCGGCGCGGGCTTCCTGTTCGTCGCGTCCGACGAGGCGACCAAGCGGCTCATCGGCGCCATCCTGCTGGTGTTCATCCTGGTCAACCTGGCCGTCATGCTCGGCCGGCGCCGCCGGGCGCGCGTCGTCGAGCCGGTCGCGGTGCGGGTGCCGGCCGACGAGGGCGCGCCGCCGGGGCTGGACGTTCTCGGGCCGCCGCCCGACGGGCGCTCGTCGAACGCTGCCGACGCGGGAGCCTCCCACCGCGGGGCGACAGCCAAGCGCGCGGGGTACGGCGCACTGGCCGGGTTCACGACGATGGTGGCCAACGCGGGCGGACCGGTGACCTCGCTGTACTTCATGTCCGAGGGCTTCCCGGTGATCCGGTTCCTCGGCACGACCGCCTGGTTCTACCTGGTGATCAACCTGGTCAAGCTGCCATTCTCGCTCGGCCTGGGGATGATCGACCGGGCGACGCTGGGGCAGGTGGTCGTGATGGTTCCGGTGATCGTGCTGACGGTGCTCGCCGGGCGGTGGTTGGCCAAGCGAGTCGAGCGCCGCGCGTTCAACGTGATCGTCATCGTGCTGACGTTGGTGACGGCGGTGGAGCTGCTGCTGTGATCGCTCAGCGCGCCAGCTCGACGATCGCCCGGCCCGTGATCTCGTGCGCGGCCAGCGCGGCGTAGCCGTCCCCCAACTCGTCGAGCGAGAACCGGCGGGTGACCAGGTCGTCGTGACCGATGACGCCGTGCGCCGCCAGGTCGACGACGGCCGGCAGGTCGGTGCGCGTCCGGGCTCCGTAGGAGCCGACGATGCGCTGCCCGCGGCGCACCAGCTGGTTGATCGGCACCACGGCCTCCGAGCCGCTGCCGCCCAGCCCGACCGGCACCATGCGCCCGCCGTCGCCGAGCACGGACAGCGCCGTGGCCCACGTCTCGGGCCGGCCGAGCGCCTCGAAGGCGACGTCGACGCCGCGCCCGCCGGTCGCCTGCAGCACGGCCTTGCGCACGTCCTCCGTCACCGAGTTCACCGTGTGGGTCGCACCGGCCGCACGAGCCGCCGCCAGCTTCTCGCCGGACCGTCCGATCGCGATCACCTGCCGCGCGCCGAACGCCCGCGCCAGCCGGACGATCGTCGTACCCACCCCGCCCGGCGCCACGACGGCGACCGTCTCGCCGACGTGCAGGTCCGCGCCGTGACGCACCGCGCCGTAGGCGGTCAGCGCCGCGCAGCCGAGGACCGCCGCGGTGGTCGGGTCCATGCCGTTCGGCAGCGGGGCGACGGCCGTCGCCGGCACCACCGCGTACTCGGCGAGTCCGCCCATCGAATACATCGCCACGGGCTCGCCATCTGTCGTCGCGAGCCTGGTCTCGCCGTCGAACAGCTGCCCGCGCAGCCGGTTGAACGAGAAGAACGGCTCGCACGGGTCATCGCGCCCGCGGGAGCACGCCTCGCACGTGCCGCACGGCATGAGGAAGCCGGCGACGACGGCCTGCCCTGGCCGCAGGCGAGCCCGCTCGCTCGGTGCCGGGCCCGAGCGTCACGACCCGGCCGGCCACCTCGTGGCCCAGCACGGCGGGCGTCGGGAACGGGATGGCGCCGCCGAGCACGTGCAGGTCGGAGTGGCACAACCCGCACGCGACCACCCGGAGCAGCACCTCCCCGGCGCGGGGGACCGGCGTGCGCAGCGTCTCGACCGACAGGCCCGCCCCGGGCGAACGCAGCACGGCGGCGCGCATGGTCGAAGGCGGGGTCGCGCCGAGGCGGTGGTCGGGGACGAGGGTTGTCATCACGCTCATACATGTCAGTATGTCATGACAAACCAGATAGGCCTATGGTCCTACGTCAAACCATGTCGGACCTGCGGCGACAATGGTGGGGTGACCATCCAGCAGGCACCGCGCGTCGCCATGCTGTCGGTCCACACCTCCCCGCTGGACCAGCCGGGGACCGGCGACGCCGGCGGCATGAACGTCTACGTCCTCGAGCTGTCCCGGGCGCTGGCCGCCCGCGGCGCGCGGGTCGAGATCTTCACCCGCGCCACCTCGTCGGACCAGCGGGAGACGGTGCTGCTCGACGGCCTGGACGCGGACGGCCGCACCCTGACGCGCGAGGCGGCCCGCGCGGTGCTGCTCGCCGACGAGGTGCCTGCCGGCGTCACGCCGCCGATCCTGGTGCACCACGTGCCCGCCGGCCCGTTCGAGCGGCTGGACAAGAACGACCTGCCCGGCCTGCTGTGCGGCATGACCGCCGGCGTGCTGCGCACCCAGGCGGCCCGCGACCCCGGCTGGTACCAGGTGGTGCACTCGCACTACTGGCTGTCCGGCCAGGTGGGCATCGCCGCTGCCCGACGATGGGACGTGCCGCTGGTCCACACGGCGCACACCCTGGCGCGCGTGAAGAACCGCGCCCTGGCCCCGGGCGACGCGGCCGAGCCACCGGCGCGTGAGCGTGGCGAGCAGCAGGTGGTCGCCGCCGCCGACGCACTGGTCGCCAGCACGCCAGCGGAGGCGCGCGAGCTCGTCGACCTCTACGGCGCCGACCCGAGCCGCGTGCACGTCGTCGAACCGGGCGTCGACCTCGAGCGGTTCCGCCCCGGCGCTCCGGGGGCGCGCGACGAGGCTCGCGCCACCCTCGGCCTGCCGCTCGACCGCGGCATCGTGCTGTTCGCGGGGCGGGTCCAGCCGCTCAAGGCGCCGGACGTCCTGGTGCGTGCCCTCGGCGTGCTGCGCGCGGCCGGCCGGCCGGTGCCGCTGCTCGTCGTGCTCGGCGGTCCGAGCGGGCGGCCGTCCGCGGTCCGCGACCTGCGGGCGCTCGCCGACAGCCTCGGCGTGGCCGACGAGCTCGTCGTGCACCCACCGGCGGCGCGCACGGACCTGGTGCGCTGGTACCACGCGGCCGACCTGGTCGCGATGCCGTCACGGTCGGAGTCGTTCGGGCTGGTCGCCGCGGAGGCGCAGGCCAGCGGTGTGCCGGTGGTGGCGGCGGCGGTCGGCGGGCTGAAGACGATCGTCGACGACGGCGTGTCCGGGCGGCTGGTGCCCGGCCACGACGAGGAGGAGTGGGCGGACGTGCTGGCGCAGGCGCTGGCCGACGACGAGCTGCGCGCCTGCTGGGCCAAGGCGGCCCGCCCGGCGGCCGAGCGGTTCGGCTGGGACGCCGCCGCGGACCAGGTGCTCAAGGTGTACGCGGTGGCCGGGGAGTGCCGCCGCGACGCCTGACCGCGCGGCGACGGCGCCGCCCGCCTCGTCGGGCCTCCCGGCGCCTGCCGGGCGACCTGCCCGCCCGCCGGTTCCAGGGGACGGTCGTCCCGGCACCCCTCGCCCCTCCGGGAGACAATGACGCCATGACCTACACCCTCGTGCTGCTCCGCCATGGCGAGAGCGAATGGAACGCGAAGAACCTCTTCACCGGCTGGGTCGACGTGGCCCTCTCCGAGAAGGGTGTCGAGGAGGCCAAGCGCGGCGGCCGGCTCCTCAAGGACGCCGGCATCGCGCCCGACGTGCTGCACACCTCGCTGCTGCGCCGCGCGATCACGACGGCGAACTACGCGCTCGACATCGCCGACCTGCTGTGGATCCCGGTGAAGCGCAGCTGGCGGCTCAACGAGCGGCACTACGGCGCGCTGCAGGGCAAGGACAAGAAGCAGATCCGCGACGAGTACGGCGAGGAGCAGTTCATGCTGTGGCGCCGCTCGTACGACGTGCCGCCGCCGGACATCGAGCTCGGCTCGGAGTTCAGCCAGGACGGCGACCCGCGCTACGCGGGTGAGCCGATCCCGCGCGCCGAGGCCCTCAAGCAGGTGCTCGAGCGGGCGCTGCCGTACTGGGAGTCGGACCTCGTCCCCGACCTGAAGGCGGGCAAGACCGTGCTCGTCGCCGCGCACGGCAACTCGATCCGCGCCATCGTCAAGTACCTCGACGACGTCGACGACGCGACCATCGCCGGCATCAACATCCCCACCGGCATCCCGCTGGTCTACGAGCTCGACGAGACGACGCTGAAGCCGACCAACCCCGGCGGCACGTACCTCGACCCGGACGCCGCGGCCGAGGCCATCGCCGCCGTGGCCAACCAGGGCAAGTAGGCCAGCTCCGGGAGGCCCGACGAACGACGAAGGCGCCGCCCCCCACGCGGGGGCGGCGCCTTCGTGACGTTCTGGCGGCCTCTCAGCCGTGGATGTGCAGCGGCTCGCCGGCCGACAGGTCGCCGGTGACGAGGTACACGATGCGGCGGGCGATCGAGACGCCGTGGTCGCCGAACCGCTCGTAGAACCGGCCGAGCAGCGTGACGTCCACCGTCTGCTGCGGGCCGGCGGCCCAGCCGCCGCCGAGCATCGCGGTGAAGGTGTCGGCGTGCAGGTCGTCCAGCCGGTCGTCGTCGGTCTCGATCTGCTCGGCGAGCGCGAGGTCGCGGGTCTCCAGCAGCGTGACGATGCGCTGCGCCAGCCGGACGGAGGCGGCGTCCATCTCGGTGAACGTGCCGGTGAGCGACTGCGGCACCGCGACGCGCGGGTACCGGCCCCGGGCGATCTCCGCGATGTGACGCGCCAGGTCGCCCATCCGCTCCAGCGTCGCGCTCATCCGCAGCGCCGAGACGACGACGCGCAGGTCGGTCGCCACCGGCTGCTGCTGGGCCAGCAGGTGGATGCACCGCTCGTCGAGCTGCCGCTCGAGCTGGTCGATCGCGAGGTCGTCGGCGATCACCGTCTCGGCGAGCGCCAGGTCGCTGGTGGCGAGAGCCTGGCCCGCGGAGGCGATCGCGTGCTCCACGCGATGGGCCATCGCCTCCAGGTCGTCGCCGACGGCCTTCAGCTCGGCGTCGAAGATCTCGCGCATGCACGTCCTCTTTCGTCACGGTGGGCTGCGTCAGGGTCCCATGTTCAGGTGAACGGTAGGACCCCGCGCGGTGAACAGTGGGCGGCGCGCCCGCGGCACGGGCCCGCGGCGGCGGATGGCGCCCACGGCGCGTCCTACTGTGGTCGCGTGGAGGGTGTGGGCGTGCTCGTCGGCGGCCTGATCGGGCTGCTGGTCGGCGTCGCCGCCACGGCCGCGTTCTGGGTGAGCGAGCGGGCGCAACGGCGGGTGCCGGAGCAGCCCGAGCCGGAGCTGGACGACGGCCTGGTGCGCGCGCTGGCCGTGCTGCGCTCCGCCGCGGTGGTGCTCGACGACGCCGACCGCGTGGTCCGCGCCAGCCCGCCCGCCCTGGCGCTCGGCCTGGTGCGCGAGGGCCGCCTGGTGCACCCTGCGATCCGCGACATGGTGGCGGACGTGCGCCGCGACGGCGTCATCGTCGACAACGAGCTCGACCTGCCGCGCGGCCCGGTGGGCTCCGGGACGATGCTGCTGCAGGTGCGCGTCGCACAGGCGACGCCGCAGCACCTGCTGGTGCTGGCGGAGGACGTGACGAGCGCGCGCAAGGTCGAGACCATGCGCCGCGACTTCGTGGTGAACATCTCTCACGAGCTCAAGACTCCCGTCGGCGCGCTGTCGCTGCTCGCCGAGACGGTCCAGGACGCGGCCGACGACCCCGAGGCGGTGCGCCGCTTCGCCGGCCGGATGCAGGCGGAGGCCGGCCGGCTGAGCCAGCTGGTGCAGGAGATCATCGAGCTGTCGCGGCTGCAGACCGCCGGTGCGCTCGAAGCGATGCAGCTGGTCGACGTCGATTCGGTGCTCGCCGAGGCCGCGGACCGCGCGCAGACCACCGCCGCGGCCCGCAAGATCACCGTCGACGTCGGCGGCGCCACCGGGCTCAAGGTGTTCGGCGACCGGAACCTCCTGGTCACCGCGGTGCGCAACCTGCTGGACAACGCCGTGGCGTACTCGCCGGAGGCAACCCGCGTCGGCGTCGGCGTGCGTGACGGCGGCGACCTCGTCGAGATCGCCGTGGTCGACTCCGGCATCGGCATCCCGCCGAGCGAGCAGGAGCGGATCTTCGAGCGGTTCTACCGCGTCGACCAGGCCCGCTCCCGCGAGACCGGCGGCACCGGCCTGGGCCTGTCGATCGTCAAGCACGTCGCGTCCGACCACGGCGGCGAGGTGACGGTCTGGTCCCAGCCGGGACGAGGGTCTACCTTCACGCTTCGGCTGCCGAAGGCGGACGAGCCCGCCACGCCCGAGCCGGACGACGATCCCGCGCCGTCCGTCACCACGCCCGCGACGCCGGCTCCGGCCGACCCGGCGCGCACCCGCACCACCACCGGCCCACGTGCACGAAGGAGCACCGTGTGACCCGCATCCTGCTCGTCGAGGACGAGGAGTCCTACCGAGAGCCCCTCGCCTACCTGCTCGGCAAGGAGGGGTACGACGTCTCCACCGCGGCGACCGGCCCCGACGCGCTGACCCGCTTCGACGACGAGGGCGCCGACCTGGTGCTGCTCGACCTGATGCTGCCCGGCCTGCCGGGCACCGAGGTGTGCCGCCGGCTGCGCTCGACCTCCGAGGTGCCGATCATCATGCTCACCGCGAAGGACGGCGAGATCGACAAGGTCGTCGGCCTCGAGCTGGGTGCCGACGACTACGTCACCAAGCCGTACTCCTCGCGCGAGCTGCTCGCCCGGATCCGGGCCGTGCTGCGCCGCGGCGAGGGGTCGCGCCAGCCCGACGAGACCGACGACGGCGACCTGCTCGCGCTCGGACCGATCGAGATGGACGTCGACCGGCACGTGGT
>CAZFTZ010000329.1:0-6912 GCA_964521875.1 uncultured Cellulomonas sp.
ACGTCGGCGTGGACGGCCAGCAGCGTGAACGTGCCGTCGAGCCGGCGCGCGACCCGCTGCATCGCCGTCGTCAGGTCGCCGGTGGCGGCGTACGTCTTCGCCAGCAGGTGGGCGACGACCTCGGTGTCCGTCTGCGAGCTGAACGTCACCCCGTCCGCGGCGAGCTCGTCGCGCAGCTCGGCGAAGTTCTCGACGATCCCGTTGTGGATCAGCGCGACCTTGCCGGAGACGTGCGGGTGGGCGTTGCCGTCGGTCGGCCCGCCGTGGGTGGCCCACCGGGTGTGCCCGATCGACGCGGTCGCGGTCGGCAGCGGGTTGGCGTCCAGCTCCTCGACCAGGTTGGCCAGCTTGCCCGCCTTCTTCGCCACCGCCAGCGGCGCCCCCGGCCCGACGAGCGCGACGCCCGCCGAGTCGTAGCCGCGGTACTCCAGCCGCCGCAGCCCCTCGATCGCCACCTCGAGCGGCTTGCCCGACGCGGCTGCGCTCCCGACGTACCCGACGATTCCGCACATGCCGACCAGGGTAACCGGGCGGCGCCGGGCAACCCCGGTCCGGGGGCAGACCTCACCCGTGGCAGGATCGACGCGTGCAGCCCGCACCCGCGCCGTCCCCGTACGTCGACCTGGACCGCGCAGCCTGGGTGCGTCTGGCGGAGTCGACCCCGCTGCCCTTCACCGAGGCTGACGTCGAGCGGCTGCGCGGCCTGGGCGACCCGATCGACCTGCCCGAGGCGGACGCCGTCTACCGGCCGCTGACCAGGCTGCTCGACCTGCACGTCCAGGCGACGCGCGGCCTGCACCAGGCCGCCTCGACGTTCCTGCGGGAGAGCCCGGAGCCGACTCCGTTCGTCATCGGCGTCGCCGGCTCCGTGGCGGTGGGCAAGTCGACGGTCGCCCGGCTGCTGCGCGAGCTGATCGCCCGCTGGCCGACCACGCCGCACGTCGAGCTGGTCACCACCGACGGCTTCCTGTTCCCCAACGCCGAGCTGGAGCGTCGCGGGCTGATGGACCGCAAGGGCTTCCCGGAGTCGTACGACCGCCGCTCGCTGCTGCGGTTCGTCCAGGAGGTCAAGGCGGGCAGCCCCGAGGTGACCGCCCCGGTGTACGACCACCTGACCTACGACATCGTCCCCGGCCGGCAGACCGTCGTCCGGCGCCCGGACGTGCTGATCGTCGAGGGCCTCAACGTGCTGCAGCCGGCGCGCGTGACGGCGCAGGGCCGGTCCAGCCTGGCGGTGAGCGACTTCTTCGACTTCTCGATCTACGTCGACGCCCGCGAGCGCGACGTGCGGCGGTGGTACGTCGACCGGTTCCTCGGCCTGCGCCACACCGCGTTCGCGCAGCCGGAGTCGTACTTCCACCGCTACGCGGCGTTGTCCGACGAGGAGGCGGTCCACGTCGCCGGCCAGGTGTGGGACTCGATCAACGCGCCCAACCTCGAGCAGAACATCCGGCCGACCCGCGGACGGGCGACGCTGGTGCTCACCAAGGGTGCCGCCCACTCGGTGCCGCGGGTGCGGCTGCGCAAGCTGTAGCGCGTCCGCCTCAGCCGGCGGCCGGCGTCACCCGCTCGACCGGCCGGTCGACGACACCGGTCACCGTCAGCCGCTCCAGCGTCGCCCGCAGCTCGGGCGTCGGCCCGCCGCAGCCGTCGAGCGCCGTCGCGGGACGCACCGCGCGGTCCATCGCGTCGAGCAGCCACAGCACCAGCGGCCGGTCGTCGGGCGAGCACGACGACCCTTCGCCGGCACCGCCGGCGCCGGTGGCCGCCGTGCTGCCGAGCGCCGCGACGACCTGGGCCATGTCGGCCGCCGAGCCCTCGCGCGAGGTCGCGGTGACGGCCGTCCAGGTGCCGGCGCTGTCACGCATCTGCCCGCCGACTCGGCACTCCAGCACCGTCGTCGGCACGAAGTCGCCGGGGACCAGCCCGGCCGTCGGGGCGGGCGTGTGCGAGGCCTTCGCCGCCAGGGTGGGGTCGAGCGTCAGGCCGAGCTCGTCGAGCACCTCGGGCGCCAGGCAGTCCGCCTCCGAGGCGACGGCAGCCGTCGGGCTCGTCGGGCCGGCGGCGGACGACGGTGCGCACCCGGCCAGCACCGCGACGAGTGCCACCGCGGCCAGCGGCCGGGTGCGCCGAGTCGCACGCGCTCGTCGCTCGGCCATCGGCACTCCTCGTGCGAGCATGCCGAAGCAGACCCTGGAAGGGTCCACGCGGCGTGCGGGGAGGGCCGCCGTCCTCGTCGGCCCGTTCGAGCGTAGGTGCCGTCACCCACGCGGGTGACTCGGTGAGACCGGATCGTTAGCGGACGGCGCCGATCGTTAGCGCAGGCGGCCGAATCGTGAGCGGTCCGTGACCTACTCGGTGGCCGGTCCTGCCGGCGGCGGTCCGTCCGGGGTCGCCGCGGCCCGCTCGTCGGGCGATGCCTGCGGCGCCTCGCCGCCCGGCTCGCCGCCCGCTCCGGTGCCGCCCTCCCGGCCGCCGCGCGCCCACCGGCTCAGCACGGTGTCGACCAGCAGGCCGATGAGCATGCCGCCGACGACGCCGACGACGATCGCGAGGATCGGATGCCCCTGCAGCGCACGCCCGGCGCCGATGCCGATCGCCGCCGAGTAGCAGGCCCAGGTCACGGCGGCGAACGCGGTCAGCGCGACGAACTTGCGACGGCGGAAGTGCAGCGCCCCGGCCGTCATGTTGACCGCCACCCGTCCCACCGGGATGTACCGGGCGGCGATGATGAACGACGCACCGCGCTCGGTGAGCGCCCGCTGCGCCCAGTCGAGCGCGCTCTGCGCCCTGGGGCTGCGGAAGATCCTCAGCTCGCGCACCTTGACGCGGGTGCCGATCGTGTAGGCGACCTGGTCACCGGTGAAGGCACCCGCCGCCGCGCACAGGATCACCGGCAGCAGCGCCGGCTTGCCACCGGCGACGGACAGCGACGCGAGGGCGATGACGAGGGACTCGCTCGGGATCGGCGGGAAGAACCCGTCGATGGTGGCGAACAGGTACATCGCCAGGAACACCAGCGGCGACCCCGCCAGCGACAGCGCCCACGCCTCCACGCGACGTCCCTCTCCGGAAGCGGCCGCCCGACGCGGCTCGTCGGGCCCACGCTACGGTGCCGCCCGCCCCCGCGGAACGGTCCCCAGGTGGATTCCGGGGCAGTTCAGGGTCCGTTCAGGGTCGCGCGAACAGCTCGACGAACCGGCCGAGGAAGTTCGGCGGCGCCGTGATCCCGCTCGCGCGGGCGGCAGCCACCACCCGGTCCAGCTCGCCGGGCGGGAAGTAGCCGTCGTCGCGGTACGCCGTCACCCGGGTGACGAGCCCTTCGGCGTCCAGCTCCGGGTGGAACTGCGTCGCGTAGACGCGGGTGCCCACGCGGAACGCCTGCACCGGCGACGCAACGGAGGTCGCCAGCGACACGGCGTGCGCCGGGAGCGCGGCGATCGCCTCCTTGTGCCCGACGAAGGCTCCGAACGCCGCCGGCGCGATCCCGAGAACCGGGTCGGTGCGGCCCTGCCGCGTCAGGGTCACCTCGATGCCGCCGGCCGGCTCACCGTAGCGGCGGTCGACCATCGCACCCTCGTGCGTGCCCAGCGTGCCGATGCCGTAGCACGCTCCGAAGAACGGGAAGTCGGCCGGGACCACACGGTCCAGCAGCGCACGCAGGTCCGACTCGACGCGGCGCTGCACCGGGGACTTGCCGTCCTCGGGGTCGCTCGACTGGAACGGCCCGCCACCGAGCACGATCCCGGACCAGTCCTCCAGGTCGACGTCGCCGAGCGGCCCGCGCTCGAGGCGGACCCGGCGCAGCTCCGCCTCGTCCAGTCCCGTGCACCGCAGCATCGCGGCGTACTCGTCGTCGGCGGGGCCGTCCTCGGGACGGATGGCGAGGAACAGGAACGGTCGCATCGCGCCCCAGCGTAGGCGGGACGCCTCGTCACAGGGTGCGGTCAGGGCGAGTTCAGGGTCGGACCGGGGGCACACCCGATGGCTGCGGCACCGCCGGCCCCGGGACGATCGGGTCATCCGATGTCCCGCCACCATCCCCGGAGAACCCGATGTCCTCCCGCGTGCTGCTCGTCCCTCTCGCCGTCCTGGCCGGCGCCGCCCTCGCGGCGTGCTCGCTCAGCATCGACTGGAACGAGGGCGACCCTGGCAGTGCCCGGACGGAGCACCGCGACGTCTCGTCGGACGTCACGGCGGTCGACCTGGGCACCACCGGGACGCTGACGCTCGCGGTCGGGGATCCGTCGCTCACGATCACCGCGGGCCGCAACGTGCTGGAGGACATCACCACCGAGGTGTCGGGCGGCGCCCTGACGATCGACATGGAGCCGGACTGGCGCGACCCCGGTGCTGTGAGCTACCGGCTGACGCTGCCCACGCTGGCCTCGGTGCGGCTGTCCGGCTCCGGCGAGGTGACGGGCGAGGTCGCCGGCTCCGGCGACAGCGCGCTCGAGGTGTCCGGCTCCGGCCGGATCGAGCTCGCGGCGATCGATGCCGACGACCTGCAGGTGGACGTCGGCGGCTCCGGCGAGGTCGTCGTCCGCGACGTCACGGCGACGACGACCACCGTCCGCATCGACGGCTCCGGCCGCGCCGACCTGTCCGGCACCAGCGACCGGCTCGACGCCACCATCTCCGGCTCCGGCGAGGTGGCGGCCGCGGCGCTGGTCGCGCAGGACGTCGTGGCGCGGGTGCCGGGCTCCGGCACGGTCGACGTCGACGCGGAGCGCACGCTCGACGCGACGGTGGCGGGCTCCGGCTCGGTCGGCTACTCCGGCGACCCGCACGTGACGCAGTCCGTGACGGGCAGCGGGTCGGTCAGCCGTCGGTAGCCGGACTCAGACGGCCGCCAGCGTGCGCAGGTCGGCCTTGTCGAGGTAGAGGGTGCCGCCCAGGTGGTCCGTCTCGTGCTGGACGATCCGGGCGGGCCAGCCGACGAGCTCCTCGTCCAAGGCCGTCCCCTGCTCGTCCTGCCCGACGAGACGCACCCGGCGGTGCCGAGCGACGACCGCCGCATACCCCGGCACGGACAGGCACCCCTCCTCGAACGCGGGGAGCTCGCCGCCCACCGCCTCGTAGCGCGGGTTGACCAGCACCCGGAACGGCACCGGCTCGCGCTCCCGCGACGGGTCGGCCAGCGGGTCCTCGACGACGGCGAGCGCCACCGGCAGGCCGATCTGCGGTGCCGCGAGCCCCACGCCGGGGGCCGCGCGCACCGTGCGGTGCATCACGTCGAGCAGCGCCGCGAGCTCGTCGGCAGCCAGCTGGCCGTCGAACGGGACGGTGCCGGCGCGCAGCACGGGATCGCCCGCGCGCACGATCGGCACGACGCCGCGCGGGTCCGCCTGCGCTCGCTCGACGAGCCGGAGCGCGGCGTCCCGCAGCGGTCCGCTCACGCCAGTGCCAGCCGCTCGCGGACGGTGTCGGCCAGCGTGGCAGCGGCCCGGTCCGCGGCGTCCTGCGTCGCCGCTTCGACCATCACCCGGACCACCGGCTCCGTGCCCGAGGGCCGCAGCAGCACCCGGCCGGTGTCGCCCAGCTCCGCCTCGACGTCGGCGATCGCCTTGGCCAGCGGCTCGTCGGCCCCCACCCGCGCACGGTCGACGCCGGACACGTTGACCAGCGTCTGCGGCAGCCGCCGCACCACGGAGGCGAGGTCCGCCAGCGACCGGCCGGTGGCCGCGACCCGGGCCGCGAGCTGCATCGCCGTCAGCACGCCGTCACCGGTGGTGGCGTGGTCGGCCAGGATGATGTGCCCCGACTGCTCGCCGCCGAGCACGTAGCCACCGGCGCGCATCGCCTCGAGCACGTACCGGTCCCCCACCGCGGTGTCGACGGTCGCGATGCCCTGCTCGCGCATCGCCAGGCGCAGCCCGAGGTTGCTCATCACGGTGGTGACGAGGGTGTCGTGCGCCAGCGCGCCGCGCTCGTGCAGCGCGACCGCGAGCACGCCCATGATCTGGTCGCCGTCGACCAGCCGGCCGTCGCCGTCGATGGCGAGGCAGCGGTCGGCGTCGCCGTCGAACGCCACGCCGAAGTCCGCTCCCGCGGCGACCGTAAACGCCTGGAGCTGCTCGGGATGGGTGGAGCCGGCGCGGTCGTTGATGTTGCGGCCGTCGGGGGCGGCGTTGACGACGAGCACCTCGGCACCGGCCGCGCGCAGCGCCGTCGGCCCGACCTCGCTCGCCGCGCCGTTGGCGCAGTCCATCGCGATTCGCAGCCCGGACAGGTCCGTGTCGATCGTCCCGACGAGGTGCTCGACGTAGTGCCGGGCGGCGCGGGCCGGGTCGCTCGTCACACGGCCGACCTGGGGGCCCACCGGCCGCTCCCAGGACTCCCCGCGACGCTTCTCGATCGCGTCCTCGAGCTCGTCGTCCAGCTTGTGGCCGCCGCGGGCGAGGAACTTGATGCCGTTGTCCGGCATCGGGTTGTGCGACGCGGAGAGCACCACGCCGAGGTCCACCCCGAACTCGGCGGTGAGGAAGGCAACCGCCGGCGTCGGCAGCACGCCGACGTCCTCGACGTCCACGCCGGCGGAGGCCAGCCCGGCGACCACCGCGGCGGACAGGAACTCCCCCGACGCCCGCGGGTCCCGCCCGACGACTGCCCGCGGCCGGTGCCCGACGAAGGCGCCGCTGGCGCCCAGCACGTGCGCCGCCGCGACCGACAGGTCCAGCGCCAGCTCGGCGGTGACGTCCCGGTTGGCCAGGCCACGCACCCCGTCGGTGCCGAACAGTCGCGCCATGCGCAGAACCTCCTGGAAAACGAAGCGGCCCCGTGGACTGTAGTGGTCCACGGGGCCGCCGGCACCGACCGCCGGTCTGGCGGAGGTCAGCGCTTGGAGTACTGGGGCGCCTTGCGGGCCTTCTTGAGGCCGGCCTTCTTGCGCTCCACGACGCGCGCGTCGCG
>CAZFTZ010000330.1:0-5722 GCA_964521875.1 uncultured Cellulomonas sp.
TCATCTGGGCGACGGGGCGCCCGCGGTCGGTGATCGTCACGGTCTCACCGGCCGCGGCACGCGCGACGACGGCCGAGGCGTTCTGCTTCAGCGCGCGGATTCCCACCGTCCCCATGTGCTACACCGTAGAACATCGTCAGCTCGCCACGAGGTCGAGGTCGTCCACCGGCAGCGGCACCAGGCTGGTGTCCGTCGCCAGGTGCACCGGCTCGCACCGCACCCCGGCAGCATGCGCGGCCGCGTGCAACGCGGCCGCCCACGCCCGGTCGTCGGGCACGGCGCCGCCGGAACCGGGACGCACCAGCAGGAACGCGAACCGGTGGACGCCCGCGTCGTGGTGCAAGCCGGCCAGCAGGTCGGCGAAGCCGTCGCACTCCTGCGGTGCCGGCGTCCTTGGCAGGTCGCCGACCTCGACGAGCTGGTGCGAGAGCCGCCCATCGTCGGTGACGAAGGCGATCCACAGGGCGCGCCGGGCGAAGCCCAGCGGGCCCATCAGCTCACGCCAGAACTCCTCGAGGTCGGCGTCGGTGCGCAGGACGGTGGCGGGTCGGAAGGTCATGGGCCGTGAGCATGGCCCGTCGCCGCGAGCGGCGTGCGCCGTCATCCACAGACGCTGTCATCCGCAGACGCACCGTCCGGCGGGCGGCTACGCCTTGGAGCGCGCCTTCGTCGTCCGCCCGCCCGAGGAGCGACCGCCCGACGAGCGACCGCCGCCGGACCGCTTCGGTGCCGGACCTGCCGCGCGCTTGGCGGCGAGCAGCTCGATGGCCTGCTCGCGCGTCACCGTCTCGGCCGTGCTGCCCTTCGGCAGCGTGCGGTTGGTGATCCCGTCGGTGACGTACAACCCGAACCGGCCGTCCTTCACCTGGATCGGCCGGCCGGTCTCGGGATCGTCGCCCAGCTCGGCCAGCGGTGCGGCAGCCGCCGCCCGGCCCCGGCCGTCCTTCGGCTGCGCGTAGATCTCTAGCGCCTGCTCGAGCGTGACGTCGAACAGGGCCTCCTCGTTCGGCAGCGTCCGGGAGTCGGTGCCCCTCTTCAGGTACGGCCCGTAGCGCCCGTTCTGCGCGGTGATCTCGTCGCCCGACGAGGGGTCGACGCCCACCACGCGCGGCAGGGAGAACAGCCGCAGCGCGTCCTCCAGCGTCACCGTGTCGAGCGTCATCGACTTGAACAGCGACGCCGTACGCGGCTTGGGCGCGGCGGCCAGCGCCTTCTTGCGGGCGGCCGCCGAGAGGCCGGGATCCAGCGACGGCTCCGGCAGCACCTCGGTGACGTACGGCCCGTAGCGGCCGTTGCGGGCGACGATCGGCGTGCCGGTCGACGGGTCGGTGCCCAGCTCGCGGTCGCCGTCCGGCTCGGCGGCGAGCAGCTCGCGCGCCCGCTCGGCCGTCAGCTCGTCGGGCGCGAGGTCGTCGGGCACGGACGCCCGCTCCCCCTCCGGGCCCTCGAGGTACGGCCCGTACCGGCCGACGCGCAGCGTGATGCCGTCCGCCACCTCGATCGAGTTGACGTCGCGGGCGTCGATCTCGCCGAGGTTGTCCACCAGGCCGCGCAGACCGCCGGTGGCCCGGGAGTCGGTCCGGTCGCCGAAGTAGAACTCGGTGAGCCAGTCGACGCGGTCGCGCTGGCCCGCGGCGATCTCGTCGAGGTCCTCCTCCATCTCGGCGGTGAAGGAGTAGTCGACCAGCCGGTCGAAGTTCTCCTCGAGCAACCGGGTGACGGCGAACGCCAGCCACGTCGGCACCAGGGCCTGGCCGCGGCTCGTCACGTAACCACGGTCCTGGATGGTGGAGATCGTCGCCGCGTACGTCGACGGCCGGCCGATGCCGCGCTCCTCCAGCGCCTTGACCAGCGCCGCCTCGGTGTAGCGCGGCGGGGGCGTCGTCGAGTGGCCGTCCGCCGCCAGGTCGCTGCCGGTCAGCGGGTCGCCGGCCGCCATCACCGGCAGTCGTCGTTCGTCCGACGACGCCCAGGCCGACTCGTCGTCGTACCGGGCGGTGTCCTGGCCCTCCTCGTAGGCGGCGAGGAACCCGCGGAACGTGATGACCGTGCCGGACGCGGAGAACACCGCCTCCTGCCCGGCCGCGGTGGCGACCAGCCTCACCGACGCGGTCTGCCCGGCGGCGTCCGCCATCTGCGAGGCGACCGTGCGCTTCCAGATCAGCTCGTACAGCCGGAACTGGTCGCCGGACAGCTCGCGCGCGACCTGCGCCGGGGTGCGGAAGTGGTCACCGGCGGGCCGGATCGCCTCGTGCGCTTCCTGCGCGCCCTTGGCCTTCGCCGTGTAGACGCGGGCACGCTCCGGCACGTACTCCGAGCCGTACAGCTCGGCGGCCTGGCGCCGGGCGGCGTCGATCGCCTGCGACGAGAGCACCGGCGAGTCGGTGCGCATGTAGGTGATGTAGCCGTTCTCGTAGAGCGTCTGGGCGGTGCGCATCGTCGCGCGCGCGCTCATCCGCAGCTTGCGGCCGGCCTCCTGCTGCAGCGTCGACGTGGTGAACGGTGCGGCCGGGCGGCGCGTGTAGGGCTTGGTCTCCAGGCTCTGCACGACGAACTGGGCGCCCGCCAGCGCCGCGGTCAAGGCAGTGGCGGCGTCCCCGTCGAGGTGGGCGACGTCGCCGCCGCGCAGCGAGCCGCGGTCGTCGAAGTCCCGCCCGGTCGCCACACGGCGCCCGTCGAGCGCGGTCAAGCGCGCCTGGAACGCCGGCTCGGTCGGGTCCTCGACCCGGAAGGTGCCGACGACGTCCCAGTAGTCGGCGGCGCGGAACGCCATCCGCTCTCGCTCGCGCTCGACGACGAGCCGGGTGGCCACCGACTGCACGCGGCCGGCCGACAGGCCCGGGCGCACCTTGCGCCACAGCACCGGCGACACCTCGTAGCCGTACAGCCGGTCGAGGATGCGGCGGGTCTCCTGCGCGTCGACCAGCCGGTCGTCCAGCTCGCGGGTGGACGTCAGCGCACGCTGGATCGCCTCGCGGGTGATCTCGTGGAACACCATGCGCTTGACCGGCACCTTGGGCTTGAGCTCCTCCAGCAGGTGCCAGGCGATCGCCTCGCCCTCGCGGTCCTCGTCGGTCGCGAGGTAGAGCTCGTCGGCCGCCTTGAGAAGGCGCTTGAGCTCGGTGACCTTCTTCTTCTTGTCGGCGTCGACCACGTAGTACGGCGCGAAGCCGTCGTCGACGTTGACCGCGAACTTGCCGAACGGGCCCTTCTTCATCTCCGCCGGCAGCTCGGAGGGCTGGGGCAGGTCACGGATGTGCCCGACCGATGCCTCGACGTCGTAGTCCGCGCCGAGGTACCCGGAGATCGTGCGCGCCTTCGCAGGCGACTCCACGATGACGAGCTTGCGTGCCATGTCTCCTGCTTGGTAGTCGGTCCGTTGCCCCGGCGACTCTACGACGCCCGGTCAAGTTCCCGGTGGGGACTGGGTCCACGTCCACGCGTCCGGTGCAGCGGCGGGCGCAGCGGAGGCGTGGGGGCGCACCTCGGACGCGCGTCAGCGGACGGCGAGCGGCTCTGGCACCGGGACCGGCGCGTCGCCCGCCGCCGCCACCGCCGCCGGGTCGTGGCGCAGGCACGCCACCTGGCGGGACACGTCGTCGCCCGGCACCGCCGGATGCACCAGCGTCGGGTGCACGTGGTGGCAGGCGCCGAAGACGAACCCGCAGCGCGCGGCGAACGGGCAGCCCGGCGGCAGGTGCCCCATGTCCGGCGGGCTGCCGGGGATGCCGCCCAGCTCGCGGCGCGGCCCGTGCAGCGGCGGGAACGAGTGCAGCAGCCCCTCCGAGTACGGGTGCCGGGGCCGGCGGTAGACGTCGTCGGCCGCGGCGTCCTCGACGATCTCGCCGGCGTACATGATCGCGATCCGGTCGGCGATCTCGATGAGCAGCGAGACGTCGTGCGTGATGAAGACGACGGCGAAGCCCAGCCGGTCGCGCAGCTCCATGATCTGCTCGAGGATCTGCCGCTGCATCACCACGTCCAGGGCGGTCGTCGGCTCGTCCATGATCAGCACCCGCGGCTCGAGGGCGAGGGCCATCGCGATCATCACGCGCTGGCGCATGCCGCCGGACAGCTGGTGCGGGAACGACCGGATCCGCTCCGGGGAGATGCCGACCATCGCCAGCAGCTCGCGGGCCCGCTCCTCGCGCTGCGCCCGCGTCGTGTCCGGCCGGTGCGCCGCGATGGTGTCCGTCAGCTGCCGGCCGATCCGGTACACCGGGTTGAGCGAGTTCATCGCCCCCTGAAACACCAGCGCGGTGTCCTCCCACCGGGAGGCGCGCAGCTCGTCGTCGGACTGCCGCAGGATGTCCACCGGCTCGCCGACCTCGGGGTGGTAGATCACCTCGCCGGACGCGATGAGGCCGGGCGGTGCGAGCAGCCGGGTGGCGGCGTAGACGAGGGTCGACTTGCCGCAGCCGGACTCGCCGGCCAGGCCGAGCACCTCGCCCTCGTGCAGCGTCAGGTCGACGCCGCGCAGCGCGTGGACGCGGCTGTCCCCGTAGCCGTAGTCGACGGCCAAGCCCCTGATCTCGAGGATCGGCGCTCGCGTCATCGGGTGGCCTCCGGGCGGCGCGGCAGGTCGCGGACGGTGGCGGTGAACCCGATCCGCGGCCGGATGCCCTGCTTGCGCATCTGCCGCGGCTTGAGGCCGGCCAGCCGCAGCCGCGGGTTGACGAACTCGTCGATCCCGAAGTTCACCAACGACAGCGCCATGCCGAGGATCGCGATGAGCAGCCCGGCCGGGACGAACCACCACCACGCGCCCCGCGCCAGCGCCTGGTTGCCCTGCGCCCAGTACAGGACGGTGCCCCAGCTCCAGTCGTTGACGTTGGCGACGCCGATGAACGCCAGCGTGGTCTGCGACAGCACCGCGAACGTCATCGTCGAGATGAACGACGAGGCGATGATCGCGGTGAGGTTCGGCAGCGTCTCGAACCACACGATGCGCCAGGTCCGCTCGCCGGACGCGCGGGCGGCCTCGACGAAGTCGCGGCGTCGCAGCGAGAGCGTCTGGGCGCGCAGCAGCCGCGCGCCCCAGGCCCAGCCGGTACCCGCGAGCACCAGCGCGATCGTCAGGTTGCTCGTGTTCCGGACCGCGGCCGCCACCAGGATGATCAGCGGCAGCGCGGGGATGACCAGGAAGATGTTCGACAGCGCCGAGAGCACCTCGTCGCCCGCTCCCCCGACGAAGCCGGCGGTCACTCCGACCGCCACGGCCAGCAGCGTGGCGACCACCGCCGCCAGGATGCCGACGAGCATGACGCCGCGCGTCCCGGCGAGCAGCTGCGACAGCACGTCGCGGCCGATGTGGTCGGTGCCGAGCAGGTGCTGGGCGCTCGGGTGCTCCAGCAGGCTGCCGACGCCGACCTTCGACGGGTCGTACGGCGCGATCCAGGGCCCGACCACGGCCAGCACGACGAACACGCCGAGGATGACCAGGCCGGTGACGGACTTGCCGTTGCGGACGAAGACGAATCGGCGACGGGGCTTCTTCCCGGCGCGCACGACGACCGGCGGTGCGACCGGTGTCACCTCGAGCGCGGTGTCGACGGGGACGTTGGACATCTCAGGCCTCCTGCCGGGTCCGCGGGTCGAGCAGCACGTAGACGACGTCGGCGAGGATGTTCGCGACGAGCACCGACAGCGTGATGACGAGGAAGATCCCCTGCATCAGCGGGTAGTCCTTGCCGCCGATCGCCTGGAACAGCCGGAACCCGAT
>CAZFTZ010000331.1:0-6287 GCA_964521875.1 uncultured Cellulomonas sp.
ACCGAGGCGGGCACCGTCCTGGTCTCCGGCCGGCTGCTCGCGGAGATCTCCCGCTCGCTGCCGGACAAGCCGGTCGACGTACAGCTCGACGGCACCAAGGTGGTCATCACCTGTGGTGCCAGCCGTTTCACCTTGCTGACGATGCCGGTCGAGGAGTACCCGAGCCTGCCGGCGATGCCGCCGGTGGCCGGTGTCGTCGACGGTGAGGACCTAACGCACGCGGTGGCACAGGTGTCGGTCGCAGCGAGCCGAGACGACACCCTTCCGCTGCTGACGGGCGTGCGCATGGAGATCGACGGCGAGAAGCTCACGCTGCTGGCGACCGACAGGTACCGCCTGGCGCTGCGTGAGCTGTCCTGGAAACCGGCGACGCCCGGCTTCTCCAGCGTCGCCCTGGTCCGTGCCCGCACGCTGACGGACGTCGCACGCTCGCTCGGCACCGCGGGCTCGGTCACCGTGGCCTTGACGACCTCCGGTGGCGTGGACCTCATCGGCTTCGAGGCAGGCGGACGCCAGACCACGAGCCTGCTCGTCGACGGGGACTACCCGCCGGTGCGCCGGCTGTTCCCGGACGAGACACCGATCCACTCCGTGGTCGACAGGCCGCAGCTGGTGGACGCCGCGAAGCGTGTCGCGCTCGTCGCCGAGCGCAACACGCCGATCCGGCTCTCGTTCAGCGAGGGCCAGGTGGTGCTCGAGGCCGGGCACGGCGACGACGCGCAGGCGTCCGAGGCGTTGGAGGCGACGCTCGTCGGCGAGGCCATCACGGTCGCGTTCAACCCGCAGTACCTGCTCGACGGGCTGGGTGCGTTCGACACACCGTTCGTCCGGTTGTCGTTCACGCACCCCAACAAGCCGGTCGAGGTCACCGGGCAGGACGAGGTGGCGGGCGAGGACTCCCAGGAGTACCGATACCTGCTGGTCCCGATCCGGTTCGCCGGCTGAGCGGACCGTCCGTGCGGCGTGGCGCGCCGCGTCACGGTGGGGCACAGTGACGGTGCGACGACGGCCGCGCCGGTAGCGGGCCGCGGGCGCGGGACAGGAGAGGGCGCGAGATGAAGATCGGCCTGGTCGGGCTGGGCAAGATGGGTGCCAACATGCGCGAGCGCATCCGGCGCGCCGGCATCGAGGTGGTCGGTTACGACCGCAACCCCGCCGTCACCGACGTCCCGTCGCTCGAGGCGATGGTCCAGTCCCTGCCGGCCGGCGAGCGTGCGGTGTGGGTGATGGTGCCGTCCGGGCCCATCACCGACGGCGTGATCCAGCAGCTCGCGGACCTGCTGACCGCCGGCGACCTGGTCGTCGACGGCGGCAACTCCTACTACCAGGACGACGTGCCGCACGCGAACCTGCTCGGCGAGCGCGGCATCGGGTTCGTCGACGCCGGGGTCTCCGGTGGTGTGTGGGGGCTGGAGAACGGGTACGGCCTCATGGTCGGCGGCGACGCGGCCGCGGTGCAGCGGCTGATGCCAGTTTTCGACGCACTGCGACCGGAGGGCCCGCGCGACGAGGGATTCGTCCACGCGGGCAAGGTCGGCGCCGGCCACTTCGCGAAGATGGTGCACAACGGTGTCGAGTACGGGCTGATGCAGGCGTACGCCGAGGGCTACGAGCTGCTCGCCGCCAAGGACCTCGTCGACGACGTCGAAGGCACCGTCAAGGCGTGGAAGCGCGGCACCGTGGTTCGCTCGTGGCTGCTCGACCTGCTGGTGCAGGCGCTCGAGCAGGACCCGGGCCTGGCCGAGATCGACGACTGGGTCGAGGACTCCGGCGAAGGCCGGTGGACGGTCGACGAGGCGATCGAGCTCGCGGTGCCGGCACCCGTGACGGCGGCCGCGTTGTTCGCCCGGTTCGCCTCACGGCAGGAAGAGTCGCCCGCGCTCAAGGCCGTGGCGGCACTTCGCCAGCAGTTCGGAGGGCATGCAGTCAAGCCCGCCGGTTCCGACGGAGCCTGAGTGTTCGTCTCCCACCTTGCCCTCACCGACTTCCGGTCGTACCCGTACGTCGAGCTCCCGCTCGAACCGGGGGTCACCGCGCTCGTCGGCCCGAACGGGCAGGGCAAGACGAACCTGGTCGAGGCGATCGGCTACCTGGCGACGCTGTCCAGCCACCGGGTGTCGACCGACGCCGCACTCGTCCGGTCCGGCGCCCAGCGTGCGGTCGTCGGGGCACGCGTGGAGCGTGCCGGGCGCTCGACGACGGTCGAGGTGGAGATCACCCCCGGCCGCGCCAACCGGGCGCGCGTCAACGGGGGCTCACCGGTCCGCGCCCGGGACGTGCTCGGGGTGCTGCGCACGGTCCAGTTCGCGCCGGAGGACCTCGCCCTCGTGAAGGGCGACCCCGACGGTCGCCGCCGGTTCCTCGACGAGCTCGTCGTGCAGCTGCGACCGCAGCTGGCCGCGGTGCTGGCCGACTACGAGCGGGTGCTCCGACAACGGTCGGCGCTGCTCAAGACGGCTGGCGGCGCGCTGCGCGCCTCGCGTGGGGCCGACCTGCGCACGCTCGACGTCTGGGACGCCAAGCTCGCCGCGTCCGGCGCCCGGATCGTGGTCGCGCGGCAGGGCCTGGTGGCGGCGCTCGCGCCGGCGGTGACGACGGCGTACGAGCAGGTCAGCGCCGGGAAGGGCGCGGCAAGGATCGCCTACCGGACGTCGCTGGACAGCACGCCCGGCGCGTCGTCGGACGTGCCGGCCGACCAGGCGCCACCGCCGGCCGACGAGCACCTGCTCGAGGCACGGCTGCTCGAGGCGATGGGCCGGTTGCGCAGCAAGGAGATCGAGCGCGGCGTCAGTCTCGTCGGGCCGCACCGGGACGACCTGGTGCTGACGCTCGGGGACCTGCCGGCGAAGGGGTACGCGAGCCACGGCGAGTCCTGGTCGTACGCGCTGGCACTGCGGCTCGCCTCCGCCACCCTGCTGCGCGGCGGCGCCGGTGACGACGCGTGGGGTGCCGACTGGGGACCGGACGCGCAGCCCGTGCTCATCCTCGACGACGTGTTCGCCGAGCTGGACACCCGGCGCCGTGACCGGCTGGCCGAGCTCGTCGCGCCGGCGGGCCAGGTGCTGGTGACGGCCGCGGTGCCAGGCGACGTGCCGGACGCACTGGCGGGCGCCCGGGTGGACGTGATGGGCGGCGAGGTGGCCCGTGTCCTCTGACGACACGGTCGTGCCGGACGCGGACCTTCCGGCGGCCGACCCTGCGCTCCCCTCTCCCGCCGCTTCGACGGCGACGCCGGACCAGGTGGCTCGCGCGGCACTGTCGCGTGCGCTCGAGGCTGCCCGCGCACGCGGGCTGCGCCCCGGTGACAGGCCGCGACGCTCCCCCACCACCGTCACCACGGGCTCCGGCCCGGACGCGCGCGACCCGGAGCTCGTCGGCTTGACCGCGGGCCGGCTGGCGGCCGAGCTCGGCTGGCGACCTGGTCTCGTCGAAGGTGACCTGCGAGGACGCTGGCCGGAGCTGGTCGGGGGCGAGGTGGCCGAGCACTGCCGCCCGGAGACTTTCGACGGTGGCCTGCTGACACTGCGGGCCTCGTCGACCGCCTGGGCGACGAACCTCACCCTGATGACGCCGCAGCTGCTGCGCCGGCTCGGCGAGGAGCTGGGCGAGGGAGTCGTGGTCGAGGTGCGCGTGCTGGGGCCTGCGGGACCCGGATTCGGGCGGGGCCGGCGGTCGGTCCCCGGCCGCGGACCGCGCGACACCTGGGGCTGAGTGCCCGCCGCGCCGGGTGCCCTGTGGATAGATCCCAGGACGAGGGCGGCCAGGCGGTAGACTAGGAAGGTCTTCCTGGCGCGTCCGCGCCGGTCCTGAGACAAGAACTCCCGCGTCGTGGAGTGATCCGCCCTGCGCAGCATCGGGCGGGGCCCTCCGCGCCGTCCAGCCCTTCGAGGAGACCGCCGCCCGTGGTAGCCGAGCCCACCCCCCACGTCCCGGACGGCACCCCCACAGAGCACAACGGCAACGGCGGCTACGACGCCAGCGCCATCACCGTGCTCGAGGGGCTCGAGGCCGTCCGCAAGCGCCCGGGCATGTACATCGGGTCCACCGGCGAGCGCGGTCTGCACCACCTGGTGTACGAGGTCGTCGACAACTCGGTCGACGAAGCGCTCGCCGGCTACGCGACCGACATCCAGGTGACGATTCTCCCCGACGGCGGCGTGCGGGTGGCCGACGACGGCCGCGGCATCCCGGTCGGCATCGTCAAGTCGGAGGGCAAGCCCGCCGTCGAGGTGGTGCTCACCGTGCTGCACGCCGGCGGCAAGTTCGGCGGCGGCGGGTACGCGGTGTCCGGCGGCCTGCACGGCGTCGGCGTCTCCGTCGTCAACGCGCTGTCGACCCAGGTCGAGGTGGAGGTGCGCACCGAGGGCTACGTCTGGCGGCAGTCCTACCGGCGTGGTGTGCCCACCGGTCCGCTGGAGAAGGGCGAGGCGACCGACGTCACCGGCACCACCGTGACGTTCTGGGCGGACGACGAGATCTTCGAGACCACCGACTACGACTTCGAGACGTTGCGCTCGCGGTTCCAGCAGATGGCCTTCCTCAACAAGGGCCTGCGGATCAGCCTGGAGGACCAGCGTCCGCGGCACGTCGACACGGCCGACGAGGACGAGGTGGTCGACGAGGCCGAGAAGGCGGAGGAGACGAAGCACTCCGTCTCCTACCGCTACGACGGCGGCATCGTCGACTACGTCAAGCACATCAACAAGGCGAAGAAGTATGAGCCGGTGCACGCCGAGGTGATCGACTTCGAGGCAGAGGACACCGAGCGGCGGATCTCCGTCGAGATCGCCATGCAGTGGACCGGCGCGTACTCCGAGTCGGTCCACACCTACGCCAACACGATCTCCACCACCGAGGGCGGCACGCACGAGGAAGGCTTCCGCGCGGCGCTGACCTCGCTGGTCAACCGCTACGCGCGGGACAAGGGCCTGCTCAAGGAGAAGGACGAGAACCTCACCGGCGACGACGTCCGCGAGGGGCTGACCGCGGTGGTGTCGGTCAAGCTCGGCGAGCCGCAGTTCGAGGGCCAGACGAAGACCAAGCTCGGCAACACCGAGGCGAAGACCTTCGTGCAGAAGGTGGTCAACGACCGCCTCGCCGACTGGCTGGACTCCCACCCGGTCGACGCCCGCGAGATCATCCGCAAGTCGATCCAGGCGGCCGCTGCCCGGATGGCGGCGCGCAAGGCGCGCGAGGCGACACGGCGCAAGGGCCTGCTCGAGTCCAACTCGATGCCGGGCAAACTCAAGGACTGCCAGTCCAACAACCCCGCCGAGTGCGAGGTGTTCATCGTCGAGGGCGACTCGGCCGGCGGCTCGGCGGTCCGCGGTCGCAACCCGCGGACGCAGGCGATCCTGCCGATCCGCGGCAAGATCCTCAACGTCGAGCGGGCCCGCCTGGACCGCGCCCTGGGCAACCAGGAGGTGCAGTCGCTCATCACCGCCTTCGGCACCGGCATCGGCGAGGACTTCGACCTGGCCAGGCTGCGCTACCACAAGATCGTGCTGATGGCCGACGCGGACGTCGACGGCCAGCACATCCGCACGCTGCTGCTCACGCTGCTGTTCCGCTACATGCCGGAGCTGATCAAGCAAGGGCACGTGTTCATGGCCCAGCCGCCGCTGTACCGGCTGAAGTGGGTGAACGGCGACCACGAGTACGCCTACTCCGACCGCGAGCGGGACGTCATGGTGGCCGCGGGCCAGGCCGGCGGCAAGCGGCTGCCGAAGGACAAGCCGATCCAGCGCTACAAGGGCCTCGGCGAGATGAACTACGACGAGCTGTGGGAGACCACGATGTCGCCGGAGCACAGGACCCTGCTCCAGGTGACGCTCGACGAGGCCGCCGCGGCCGACGAGACCTTCACCATCCTCATGGGCGACGACGTCGACGCGCGACGCTCCTTCATCCAGCGCAACGCCAAGGACGTGCGGTTCCTCGACATCTGAGTCGGCGACCGCACCCACCGAAGGACTGAGGCATGAGCGACACCACCGAGTACCCGATCGAGCACGGTCGCATCGACCAGGTCGACCTGCAGCTGGAGATGCAGCGGTCGTACCTCGACTACGCGATGGCGGTCATCGTCGGGCGCGCGCTGCCCCACGTGCGTGACGGGCTCAAGCCGGTGCACCGGCGGGTGATCTACGCGATGTACGACGGCGGCTACCGGCCGGACCGCGGCTTCTCCAAGTGCACCCGCGTCGTCGGCGACGTCATGGGCAAGTTCCACCCGCACGGCGACACCGCGATCTACGACGCCTTGGTCCGGCTGGTGCAGGACTGGT
>CAZFTZ010000332.1:0-4094 GCA_964521875.1 uncultured Cellulomonas sp.
ACGCTGTCCGCCAACATCGCGGGGGACGACGACGCCGCGGCACGGTCGACCGAGATCCTCTCTGCCACGGCGCAGGGGATCGAGTCGGCGGCCTTGCCGGGCTGATGGTCGTGGTGCCTCAGGCCGGGGCGAGCACGACGAGCCCCAGGTCGCGCGCCGCCTGGGTCATGCGGGTGTCGTAGGTGACGACAGCGTCGACGCCGAGGCGGATCGCCGCGGCCAGGTGCAGCGCGTCGAGCGAGCGCAGGTTGGTCCCTGGCAGGAGGCCCGCCACCTGGAAGTCCGACGGCGGGACGTCGTGGAGGGCGACGCGCTCGAGAACCGGGACGAGCGCCTCTTGCGTCAGCGGCGGCCGGCGCTGAATCGCACGGCGCAGCTCGGTCTCCAAGAGGAGGCAGGAGACGAGTTCGGGCCCCTGCTCGTCGATAGCGGTCGCCAGGGCGCTGGACTCCGCCTCGACGTCGACGAGCTTCGCGGCAGCAGAGCTGTCGAGGTACCAGCGGCTCACAGCCGGTCGCTCCGCAGGTCGTCGAGGATCGCCGAGAGCGGCTCGTCGATCGTGACGCGCGGCAGGTCCAGGAACCCGCCGTGCTTGGTCGCCGGACGGATGAGAGTCGAGTCGTCGTACCGCCGGGAGCGGCCGCGGGCCGCATCGGCGATCGGCCCGCGCAGCATGCGCTCGAGATACTCCTCGACCGCGGTGCGCACCACCTCCGAGACGGGGATGCCGGCGAGTGCGGCGGCGTCCTCCAGCCGCTTCTTCGTCTCCGGCTCGAGTCGCACCTCCAGGCGCGCGGTCGCAGCGGACATGGTCGCCTCCGTACGGATCGTCGTACGGACAAACGTACGGACACCCGGAGCCGTCGTCAACGGACCTGCATGGGTTCGTCGGACGCGGGAAGGTGGAGAGGTGGGCCCGGCCGGTCTCGAACCGACGACCTCCGCGGTGTAAGCGCGGCGCTCTGACCAACTGAGCTACAGGCCCGACGCGGCGAGCCTACCGGGCGCGGCAGGATGGGCCCCATGCGCGCAACCGTCATCCACGGGCCGAAGGACGTCCGCCTCGAGCAGGTCCCGGACCCGCGCGTGCAGCTACCGACCGACGCGGTGGTGCGCGTCGTCGCCGCCTGCGTGTGCGGCTCCGACCTGTGGCCCTACCGGGGCATCAACCCGACGCCGCAGCCACGGCGGATCGGTCACGAGTTCGTCGGAGTCGTGGAGGAGGTGGGCTCGGCCGTCAGCACAGTGCGGCCGGGCGACTTCGTCGTCGCCCCCTTCGTCATCAGCGACGACACCTGCGTCCACTGCCGGCACGGCGTGCAGACCTCGTGCGTTCACGGCGGGTCGTGGGGAGCGGTGAACGAGGACGGCCTGCTGGCCGACGGTGGCCAGGGCGAGCACGTGCGGGTACCGCTCGCGGACGGCACGCTGGTCGCCGCACCCGGCGTCCCGTCCGACGACCTGCTGCCCGGGGTGCTGACGTGCAGCGACGTGATGGGGACCGGCCATCATGCGGCGCGGGCGGCGCGCGTGGCGCCGGGGTCCGTCGTGGTCGTCGTCGGCGACGGCGCGGTGGGGCTGTGCGCGGTGATCGCCGCGAAGCGGCTGGGTGCCGAACGGATCGTCGCGATGAGCCGCAACCCCGCCCGGCAGGCGCTGGCGACGCGGTTCGGGGCGACCGACCTGGTTGCCGAGCGCGGCGCCGAGGGCGTGGCGCACGTGAAGGACCTGCTGGACGGCGTCGGTGCGGACAGCGCGCTGGAGTGCGTCGGCACGCGCGAGTCGATGCAGCAGGCGCTCGACGTCGCGCGACCCGGCGGCATGGTCGGCTTCGTCGGCGTGCCCGCCGGCGGGCCCGAGCTGCCGGTGTGGCAGATGTTCGACAGCAACGTCGGGGTGGCCGGTGGCGTCGCGCCGGTGCGCTCCTACGTCCCGGAGCTGCTGGCGGACGTGTGGTCCGGGGCGATCGAGCCCGGCCTGGTGTTCGACCTGACGCTGCCGCTGGCGCAGGTCGCGGACGCGTACGCCGCCATGGACGAGCGCCGGGCCGTCAAGGTGATGCTCCGGCCGTAGTCAGGTCTTGTGGACGAGCCGACCGGCGACGCGCTGGTTGAGGTGCTCGCGGCGCTGGCGCACCCGATCCGGCTGCGGATCGTGGCGACGCTCGCCGGCGGGCGCGACTACGTCAGCCACCTGGCGCGCGTCCTCGGCATCAGCCGGCCGCTCCTGCACATGCACCTGCAGCGCCTCGAAGCCGCCGGGCTCGTCACCGGCACGCACGAGATCTCCGACGACGGCAAGGCGATGCGCTACGTGGAGCTCACCGGGCTCGACCTGCACCTGTCGTCGACCGCGTCTACGCCCTCGACGACGTCGTGGCGGCTCACCGGTACGTCGACACCAGGCACAGGCGCGGCGACGTCGTGCTGCGCGTCCCGTGACGGCGCCGCCGGGTGGCGGCGACCGCCGGTAGGTTGCCGCTGTGACCGCCGCACCCGTCCTCTCCGACGTCGTCGCAGCCCTCGAGCGTCGCTACCCGCCGGGCACGGCGCAGTCGTGGGACGCGGTCGGGCTGGCGGCGGGTGACCCGGCGGCCCCGGTGCGCAAGGTCCTGTTCGCGGTGGACCCGGTCACGGCGGTGGCCGACGAGGCGGTCGCCTGGGGCGCCGACCTGCTGGTGACCCATCACCCGCTGTTCCTGCGACCGGTGAACGGGTTCGCCGCGACGAGCGCCAAGGGTGCCGTGCTGCACCGCCTGGTGCGCGCCGGCGTGGCGCTGTGGACCGGGCACACCAACGCCGACGCGGCGGCGGGTGGCGTCGCCGAGGCGCTCGCGGAGGTGATCGGGCTGGTCGACCTCGCGCCGCTGGTCGCGGTGCCGGGCGAGCCGATGGACAAGATCGTCGTCATGGTCCCGGCGGCCGGCGCGGAGGCCATGGTGGACGCCCTCGCCGCCGCCGGTGCCGGGGCGGTGGGGGAGTACCGCCGGGCGGCGTTCACCTCCACCGGCGAGGGCACGTTCGTCCCGGGCGAGCAGGCGCACCCGGCGATCGGACGGCCCGGCGTGCGGGAGACCGTGGTCGAGGCGCGGATCGAGATGGTGGCACCGCGGGCTCGTCGGGCCGCGGTGGTCGCCGCTCTCCGGACGGCGCACCCGTACGAGGAGCCGGCGTTCGACGTGCTGGAGGAGGCGGCTCTCGCGGGTGGCACCGGGCTGGGCCGCGTGGGCCGGCTGCCGGAGCCGCAGCCGCTCGACGAGTTCGCGGCCCGCGTCGCCGCCGCGCTGCCGGTCACCGCGCAGGGTGTCCGGTACGCGGGCGACCCCGGGCTCGTCGTGCGCCGCGTGGCGGTGCTGGGCGGGGCGGGGGACGGCGAGCTGGACGCGGTGCGCGCCGCCGGCGTGGACGCCTACGTCACCTCCGACCTGCGCCACCACCCTGCCTCCGAGGCACGCGAGCGGGCGCTGTTCGAGGGGCGCGGCACGCCGGCACTGGTCGACACCGCGCACTTCGCGTCCGAGTGGCCGTGGCTGGCGAAGGCCGCCCAGGCGCTGGTCGCGGACCTCGCGGCGGCGGGCACGACCGTGGAGGCGCGGGTCAGCACGCTGTGCACGGACCCCTGGACCGCCCGCGTGGCGCAAGACCGGAAGGACAGCGTGTGACCACTGCCCCCGTCGCCGACCAGCTGCGGCTGCTCGTCGTGCAGGACTTCGACACCCGGGGCGACCAGATCGCCCACCGGCGCACCGAGGTGCCCGCGCTGGCGACCTTGGTGGCGCTCGACGCCCGCCTGGCGGACCTGCGCACCGCACTGGTCGCCAGCCGCACCGCGGCGGCCGACCTGCGCCGCGAGCTGGCGAAGGCCGAGGCGGACGTGCAGCAGGTGCGGGACCGCGCCAAGCGCGACCAGGACCGCCTCGACTCCGGTCAGGCGTCGGTCAAGGACACCCAGGCGCTGAGCAGCGAGATCGACCACCTGGCGGGCCGGCAGGCCGATCTCGAGGAGGTCGAGCTGGAGGTCATGGAGCGGCTCGAGGCGCACACCGCCGCGCTCGACGAGCTCGAGGCGGCGAACGCCGAGGTCGAGGCGCAGCG
>CAZFTZ010000333.1:0-9149 GCA_964521875.1 uncultured Cellulomonas sp.
TCGCGCGTGGCTTCATTTACGACGCTCGATACGCGTGTAGCCTATGATTTCTCGAAGGGCGTGACCCGCGGCTTCTTGGCGGGCTCGAGTATCTCCCTCAGCGCCACCAATCTCTTCGACAAACGTCCTCCCCACGTGGCCATCGTGAATACCTTGAGCGATATGGGGTTCGATCCCACCAACGCCGATCCCATGGGTCGCATGATCGCGATCGAGCTAGCGAAGGCTTGGTGAGCCCCGGAAAGCCGGTGTTGGCCACTTCACTGACTCAGACGAACAGGCTTCGAGTGAAGAGCCTTGTGGCAGTGCTCCTCGTCGTGGCCGGCGCCCTCTGCGAGGACGCCGCATTAGGTCGCGAGTCATTCTCGGTCGATCACGATGTCTCGTTCCGAGAGTTCGCAACCTTACCCGGTGGTGTCGAGCGGGTTCTATTCTCGCCCGATCGTAATCTCTTCGCGGTTCAGATCGACGGTGCAAGTCTTGATCTCAGCCGCCCGGAGTCGACCGTCCTCGTATTCCGGGTGGAGGAGATCCGGCGCACCCTAGCGACTCCAACGGCCGCACCAACCGAACCACTCTGGTCCTTCAGCCGTTCCGAAAGCAAGCAGGGACCCAATATCTCTGAGGTCCGTTGGTTGCGTGACTCGAGCGGGCTAGCGTTCATAGCTCGGAGTGCTGCGGGTGGTTCTCAAGCTTTCCTGGCCGACGTTAGGAGTCGAACGATTACTCCCTTGACGCCGCCCGGAGCCTCGGTCACCGGGCTTGACGTGCTCGACAAGGGTCACTTCGTGTACGCCGTTCAGAGCTCTCGCATCAATGCCCTTCAACGGGCGCAAGCGACCGAAGATGCTCGTGCCGTAACCGGCTTGCCGCTGAGCACTATCTTGTTTCCTCCAATGTATACCAAGGTCTACGACCTGAGCGAGCTCTGGGCGGTGGTGAATGGGCGCCGTTTTCGAGTGACCCGCGCGCCGAGCGGAGTACCCGTGGATCTCTACCGAAGCGGCGCCCGAACACTCTCGATCTCGCCTGACGGGCGCAAACTCATCACGATCTTGAGGGCCGAATCTCTTCCCAAGATATGGTTGGATAGATACTTAGCAAATGATGACGCGACCGCAGCGCTCGTGAAGCGCAGCTTGACGCGCAAGGCGGATTCACTAGAGGGCGTCGACGCGCTAAGCGAGTACGTCCTGATTGACTTACTGACTGGTGAGGTGAAATTGCCCACCCACGCTCCCCTCGCTCCAGGTGTCAGGTGGCCGCACCGGGAGTTCGCGGGCTGGTCGCCGGACGGCGCGTCGGTGCTTCTTTCCAATACCTTCGTTGAATCCGCAGATGAACCCGCCAGACCGTGCATTGCAGTCGTCCGTATTGATCAGGGTCAGGCTACGTGCGTAAAACCATTGAAAGGCCGGTCAAAAACGGGGTTGGAAAAGGATTATCAGTTTGCGTCCAACGCTCGCTTTGCAGGTGACCGCACGGTCATCATCGATTACGCGTCTTTGGGCGAGAACGAAGGGACATCGGAGCAGTTTGTCGAAGCCACAGAAGGCCGATGGACACAAGCGCCTCAGCGAGTGGCTTCCAAAGTCGACTCATCCCTTGATGTAGAGGTGTATGAGACCCTGAATAGCCCGCCCGTACTACTCGCGACAGACCGTGCGAGCGGACAACGACGGGTCATCCTGGACCCCAATCCCACGTTGGCGGACGTCGAGATGGGTTCCGCCGCGCCGTACAAGTGGTTGGATGAAACCGGCCGGCAGTGGAATGGCGTCTTGTACTGGCCGACCGACTACGATCGCTCCAGACCGTACCCTCTTGTGATCCAAACGCATGGTATCGTGCAGGATCGCTTCATTCCGAGTGGCCTCTATCCCGTCAACTATGCCGCTCGGGAACTGGCGGCGGTGGGCATCGCGGTGCTGCAAGTTCAGGACTGCACGACTCGCGGTATTGAGGAGGGCCCATGCCAGATCGCCGGTTACAGGTCCGCCATCCGACAACTCACCGCCGACGGTCTTGCCGATGCGGATAAACTGGGCATTTCGGGATTCAGCAGAACTTGCTTCTACGTGCTCGAGGCCCTCACCGAGGAATCCTTTCATTTCCAAGCTGCGTCGATCGCGGACGGCATTGTCCACGGTTACATGGAATACATGCTGACGGTGGATCAACTGGGCAATATCGTCGCCCAGGATGCAGAACAATCTATTGGCGCACGGCCCATCGGCGACGGCTTGGTGCGATGGTCCCAGCGGTCGCCTGCGTTCAATATGCACAGAGTCAATGCGCCACTGCAGATCATTGTCACGCAGGGGCCGATGGAGCTCCTGTCCATGTGGGAGCCTTACGCCGCGTTAAGAATGATGAACAAGCCCGTTGACATGCTGTACCTGAGCGAGCCAGGTACACATCCGCTTACCAATCCGTCACAGCGACTGTTCACGCAGCAGTCGACTCTTGACTGGTTCCGCTTCTGGCTTCAGAACTACGAAGATCGTAAACCGGGCAAGGCGGCTCAATATGCGCGATGGCGAGAGCTTCGCGAATTGCGGGGGCGCTCGACGCAGAGTCGCAGAGACAAAGAGGGTGGTGAAGGCTTCTACCGATTCGCCCCAGAGCAGCCCTAGAGCGGAGTTGCGCTACCCGTAGCGGCGACGCACGATATTCGAGTCCGCAATCAACAATGATCGCGCATGCATGAGATTGAGAATGAAGGCATTCATCGAATAACGTCCCTCGCAGGTCGCACGGACGCGAACGCCGTACCGCTCGTTCAGTTCAACTGCAAGCGCTCGCCAGAATGTCACGATCACGTTCTCGGCCGAGAGGCCCGCAGCGGCGATCTCCCTCTGCGCAGGCCCGCCCTCCAGCGAACGAGCCAGGGCACGAAGCACTAAGTACACGAAGTCGGTCAAGCTGACTCGGAGTTTATAGGAAACCATCTGATGATAAGGATGCCCCCAGGTACCGTAGGTCTCGTGCCAGCGCGACGCGTATGGCATGCGCCACTCGTCGGTAAAACCAAGTGCACGCCTCAATTCCCAGTCGACCATGAGGCCCTCAAAGTCCCTGTAGAAGAACTGCCCCGCGGGACGCAGGTCGGGGGAAAGTGAAAGCAGGACGTCTTGTCCGTGCGCTTCCAGAATCAGACCATATTGCAGGAACAGTTTAGTCCACAGTCGCGCAAATGGCCGACATAGTGTGTCTTCCACAAATTCCGGCACGCTGAGCCCGGCTTTTCGACAGATCGAGAGAAGGAGAGGGGCTTCTTCAGCAGTTCCGCCAAAGAGCGAAAAGAGGGGTGCAATCAACAATCGACCATCGATGAGTTCCTGCGGGACGGATCGAACGATGACTCCACAGTCTGTTCCGCTGCGGGGCACGTAGCCCACGTGCTCAAAGAACCACCCAAGAGCGCTAGGAAGGCCCGCCCTCGTTTTCCATATCAGCTGCGAGTGTCCAATGCTGGTAGCAATCTTTCTCCTCGTCAGCCGCCGGTCGCCGAAGATCATCGAGCGAAGCGAGAGCTTTACGAACTTAGCCTTCTCAGGTTCATGGTCAGGCCAGACGAGTAGCGTTCTCGTGCTGGAGGTCGGCACTGCCCAGAACACAAGCCCATCTCTTTCCGAGTCCGCCGCACGGTTCGAGGAGAGAAAATTCCGAAACGATTCGACCTCCAGCGGATGGATTGGGAAGAGCACTCTCTGATTGGCGTCAATCCCGTCAGGGGTGGGGAACGCACTGCGTGCGTCATTGTCGATTTGGTAGAGATGCAGTGTTCGGCGCGGAACCCAATAGCAAGGCAATACGAAGGCTCCGCAGTTCTGGGGCAGATACCGTGTGTCAAAATCGGGATCGCGCTGCACATCCTGATACACGTTCGGTCTGTACAAACGAAAACGCTCCAACGCCATGAGGCTCCTCAGTAGCGGAGGAAGCTGTTGAAGAATCTCCTCGTGACCGATCTGTACGCGTCGCATCGCATAACCATCGAGTCGCGCGGAATCGCGGCACGCTGGATCGATCACGCAGCTGCCTCTTTTCGCAAGGCTACCCACTGGCGCACCCACGCTTCCACGGCAAAGTAGTTCAGCAATGCGACGGAGCTGATCGATCGAAACAAAGTCTCATTGGGGGTCAAGTATCGCTCCACGGCCACGCGATCGATGATGCGCTCCGAGGCAAGAACCCCGTCCAACAATGTGTCACGGATCAAGCGTAGGTTCTCTCGAGCAAGGCGCTGATAGAAAGCGGCCGGTGTTCCTTTGACGATCCGAGTGCTAATTGCTTGCGGCAGCAGATCGGCGAACGCACGCCGCGTCAAACCACGCGGGACACCATCGGTTGATAGCGTGTAACTCGGGATCTGCAGGCACAATTCTACGAGAGGTTGCGATACCAGCGGAACGACTGATTCAGCGATTTGGGCGCGCCTGTAGCTAGTATGGTAGTACAGGCTGTGAGCCAGTCCGAGAATTTGACTACGCTTCCCAGGTGACACGTGACGCGACGCGCGACACCAAGGAGGTTCAATGTAGTCCGCGTTCACCATCTCAGCGGCATCCTTGTGCAGAAGATGCGGTCGTTGCAGGAAATCGACTACAGCAGGCAATGGCTGTCGCAGGACCCCATGGCGGATCGCCTTTCGAAATACCGTAAAGGTGGATTCGCGGCTCAGCCTAGACGCGGCTCCCACATGCTTGAAGAACTCTTGTCCGACTCCGCGCTCGTAGGCGAAGTCAATCGCCGGAAGGGGCTGCATGGTATTGAAGAAGATCGTATCTCCGGCTAAGCCGCTGAACACAGCGGTAGCACCGCACTGCTGCGCCAGTTTCAACTCGACCTCATCTCCATCGATCGCCATGACATACAGCGTCGGGACCACCGCAAGTGGCGCTCGGAAGACCGCCGCGAGATCCACATCCGGCACGCGACGCGCCTGCTCGATAAGCGTGTAGCCGCACTCCCGCGAAGCGAGCCGCGCTAACTGCCGCTCGTCGGCATGGCCCATGACTCTCAACAGCGATTTGGCACGTTGACCCGTCGCGGCGATCTGGATGGCCTCATCGTCTTGCGTGGAAGGCAGGTAATAGGTGAGGCATGTCACCTGTGGCTTGGTAGGTGCTCTGGCCAAGCACGCCGCAACAATCGAGGAGTCGAGCCCACCTGAAAGACTGTGAATCACACTGCGATGACACGAGGCCCACGCTTCAACGACGGATTGCACTGTCTCGCGCAGAGCCGTCGCTGCCTTGTCCACGTCATCGACAGTCGCTTCCTCCAGAATCTTCGCGGGAGACCAAAGCACCTTGCGGCCCGCCCCATCTTGAGAGACGGTCAGACGTTCGCCCCCGGCTACGTCCTCGACCTCGCTGAGGCCACATTCTCCGTTGTGCATTTGAACGACACGGAGCTGCGCGATCAGGTAGCGCCAGTTCACAGATAGGTTGGGCGCTAGGATTTGAATGCAGTCCGCGATATGGGAAAAGAAGATGTGGGTGCCCTTTGCGTAAATATGAAAACAGGGCATCTGGGACATTGGATCACGAACAACGTGGTATCCAGCACCGGCCTCCGCTGCAATGAAAGCGACGTACTTTCCCCACCAACCGTCAATAAGTTCCTGGCAGGCGGTGTCGATGATCCTTCGTGTCTCGTCAGCGCTCAGATCACCTGATTGCCTCGCGTGCTGGGCGCGACCGGTGGTCCGAAACAGCTGCCCAAGGATGACGCCGTTGCGAGCATACAAGCTGTAGCACTCGCCCGCGCCCGATCCGAATCCCGTGTGCGCAATGATATGCCGGTCACCTCGATGGACAATCTGCCATCCATCCCGCATCTGATTGAGCATCTTCTCGACTGTGCTCGGCTGTAACTGTCTTTCTGCATTCGGGCTGCAGAAGATCGCAAGGTACCGTTGCATGAGCGCTCCGATCTATACGGACATTATTGGTAGGTACGTATCGGTCTCTTCCACATCATTGTTGAAGGAGTACTCTCCCGATTGGACCCAACAGTGCGCACTCCACGGATCGAACTGAACCGCAAAGATCAGATTGGGGTAGAGATCGAATCGAGCCAGAAACTCGACCAGAGCCACCGAATCAAACAAACACACATAGTCAACTGGAAAATGCATCCGCAGTCTACGGAAGGCCAAGACGAGGGTCCGCGCTTTCGTGAAATCCATGGAAACCGTAGTTGCCCGAAGGGTCTTCCGTCGCTGCAGAGACTGAATCAACCGTTCGAAGCGACAAAAGCGTATGAGCAGCGCGGTCTTCGTACAGGCGAGCACGAAGGCCCACAGAATGCTCAGTGTGACCTTGGCACCATACCTCGTCTCGAGTTCAGCGAGAGACTTTGTTGGGACATTTCCCCCGTGTGGGCGAGGCGGCTTTCCAGCGCTGGCGTCCATAGTCAGAATTCCGCCGGCGACGAGTTCTTGCAGCTTCTCATCAAGCTCGGTGCCGAAGGTTGGCTCAGCAGAGGCTGACTCGGGCGGCGGCATTGATATCACTGACAGAAACGCTCTGCCTTGATCGCCCGAGATCATCGTGTAGCGGTCGAGCTTCACGTCCAGAAAGATGACGACATCGCCGCGACAACAGAAATGGACGTGTTTCGCCAAGAAGTAGCGCTTCATATCCCGTTAGCTTGAACGACGCGCTGTAGAAGGTGTGCAGCCCGAGTCGGACTGCACACCTCTGTGCACGCAGGCATCACGCCGACGAGCACTCAGCAGGTCTTACGCGAAGTAGAACGGATCCTGGATGCTGTCGGGCACGTCGGTCGTCTGCTTTGCGGTCTTCGTCTCGACTGACACGTTTCCAAGCGTAATCATGACTAGTTCCCTCAGTCAGTTGGATGATGCATGTGCCTTCCGCGCGGTTGGCGGGGCGAATTTGTTCTCGTTGTCGCCGGACGTCAAGCGCCTCCGCGCAGATGACCTGGCTTGCAGATGTGCAAACGTTTGGATTCCGACTTTGGAGTTCCGGTGTTGACCCACCTCAGCAACGTTGTCGGCGCGCAGTTTCAGTCGGCTCGGCGTTGCCTCACGAATTGTCTGCAAAGGGGCAGCCCCCCTTTTTTGATCCGGAGTGACAAAGTTTGATTGATTGGGTTTTGGGCCACGCGGCGTCATCGTGCGCCGTGCTAGACTCGGCAAAACACCACGGAGGGTGGCTCGTATGCCTTCGGGAATCCGCGAGTCCTTCAGTGATTTGCGCCACATGGTCCGGCTGATGTGGACCGATGCGACGCCATACATCCGAGCTCGCCTGATCGCGATCCTCGTTCTCGTCATCGCGGCAGCAACCCTTACGGCGCTCGGCCCAGTCGCGCTGAGGCGGCTGGTCGACGGTTTCTCCGGGGACGCCAACCCTGCGTCCGTCACCGTTTACATCTTCGTTGCACTGTACGTCGGCAGCCAATGGCTTTCGCGCAGCGCCGGCGAGCTGCGCGGGCTCATCTACGCGCGTGTCGAGCGTCGAATGTTTCGCGCCTTGAGCGAGCGCGTGTTCGGCCACTTGATGCGGCTGCCGATGCGCTTTCACGTGAATCGCCGCACCGGCGCGATCACGCAGACGCTCGAGAACGGCTTGCAGGGTTACCAGATCGTGATGCATCACGTCCTGTTCACGTTTCTCCCGGTGCTCGCCGAACTCGCAACGATCATTGTCATCTTGGGCCGGCTCGGGGAGCCCACATTCCTGCTGCTCTTTTGCGGAGCACTGCTCTGCTATGGAGGCGCCTTCGCGTATGCAGCGATGGCTGTCGCGCGGCCTGCGCAGACGGCTTCCGCCGCCGTGGTCGACTCGACGGCCGCGATGACCGATCCGCTCTTGGCGGTCGAGACCGTAAAGCACTTCACCGCGGAAGGGCTCGTAGAGCGACGCGTGTCTGCCGCGCTCGCTCGCACCGAGACTGAGTGGGTGGGCTTCTATCGCCGTTACGCCTGCAACGGCATCGCCGTCGCGACGATATTCGCTTCATTTCTAGCCGCCACTGTCGCCTACGCCACGCGCGAAGTGCAGTTGGGCCGCATGACCGTTGGCGAGTTCGTTCTCATCAATACCTACATGCTGCAGGTCGTCCGACCGGTCGAGATGATGGGCTACGCGATGCAGGGTCTCTCGCAGGGGAGCGCGATGCTGAAGAAGATGCTCTCTCTCTTGGCCGAGGCTCCAGAGCCTTACCGGCCTGCAAATCGCGAGTTCATCGTTGGACCTGGCCGGCTAGACTTTGAGCGCGTGGCTGCGTCCTATCGTGTTGATCGCAAAGTTCTGCGGAACGCGACATTCAGCGTCGAGGGCGGGAGGACTCTCGGCATTGTCGGCCCGAGTGGCAGCGGAAAGTCCACGATCGTGCGGCTCTTGGTGCGCACGATGGAGCCCGACGCCGGTCGCATCCTCCTTGACGGCGTTCCGATTCAAGATCTGTCTCTGACTCAACTTCGCCGTGTCATTGCGGTCGTGGCGCAGGACACCGCACTCGACAGCATCGGGAACAACATCGCGCTGGGGAGGCCCGAAGCATCACAGGCCGAGGTCGAACAGGCGGCGCGCGCCGCGCGACTTCACGATTTCATCCTGAGTTTGCCCGAAGCCTACGACACCCAGGTCGGCGAGCGGGGCGTCAAACTCTCGGGCGGTGAGCGGCAGCGGCTCGCCATCGCCCGCGCCATCTTGAAGAACCCGCTCGTCTTTGTGTTTGATGAGGCGACCTCAGCGCTCGATTCTCGCAATGAGCGTGCCATCTTCGACAGCCTCATCGAAGTCTCCAAGGCGCGCACCACGATCGTCATCGCCCATCGCCTCTCGACCGTCGTGCATGCCGATGAGATCGTGGTTCTCGACGACGGATCAATCGTCGAGCGGGGCACCCATGACGCGCTGCTGCGCTTGAACGGAAGTACGCTGCCCTGTGGTCTGCCCAGCATCAGGCGGGGCTGCTACAGCAGCGACGTTCGGTTTCCCCGCGCCCCTCTCGCGCCCCCGCGGCCCACCGTCAACAACACCCTCAACCCCGGATGATTATCCACAAACCGCAACGACCCCCCGTGCAGCCTCGCGACCGCATCCACGAGACTCAACCCAAGCCCCACCCCCGGCGTCCCGCGACTCGCGTCTCCACGATAAAAC
>CAZFTZ010000334.1:0-14041 GCA_964521875.1 uncultured Cellulomonas sp.
GTGCGCGGCGTCGCCGACGACCTCCTCGGAGATGTGCTCCTGGTCGTACGTGACGGTGTCCATGAAGACGAAGTTGTCGCCGTCCTTGTACAGGTACTGCATCTCGCGCTTGTCGACGTTCGCCGTCTCGACCTTGACGCCCGCGTTGAACGTGCGGTCGACGACCTTGCCGGAGAGCACGTCCTTGAGCGTGGTGCGCACGAACGCCGGGCCCTTGCCAGGCTTGACGTGCTGGAACTGCACGACGGTCCAGAGCTTGCCGTCGATGCGCAGCACGAGGCCGTTCTTGAGGTCGTTGGTGGTCGCCACAGGGGTTCCAATCGGCAAGTGGGTTCGGGGCCGGTCGGCCATCCTACCGTCCCCGACTTCCGCCAGGTCGCGGTCGCAATTCACGACTCCTGCCTGGCAGAAGTCGAGGAGGAGAGCCGGGCGAGCATCGCCTGGATCTGGGCTGCGACGTCGCGGGGGCGGGTGACCAGGTCGTACCAGGTGTAGCGAAGGACCGTGCAGCCTGCGGCGACGAGCCTGTTCTGGCGGGTGCGATCGGCCTGGAAGTGCTCGTCGGAGGAGTGCGCACGGCGGCCGTCGACCTCGATCACCAGCCGCACCGCGGGGAAGTAGACGTCGGCGTTGGCCCAGACGCCGACGTACTCGTGGAGCGACGCTCCTGCCACCCAGCCGGTGATGCGGGCTCGACGAAGGATGGCGTGCAGGGCGTCCTCGGCAGGGTTCACGGCACCTGATGCCAGCCGTGCCACCGCGCGGGCACGTGCTCGGTTGCCCCACCGCCCGGGGTGCTCGGCGACCCACGAGGCAAGGGCGTCGGAGGGCAGCAGCTTGCGCGACGCGACCCAGGCGAGCAGGTCTGTCGACGCGGGCGCGGGCAGGCGGCCGAGGCAGTCGAGGATCGTGCGGCGCAGCGCCGTGACAGGGAGGCCGTGCATCTCGACGACGTCGCCGTCGTCGAGCTGGAACCGGTGTGGCCTCAGGCAGCGTTGGGGTCCACGTCCGCTGTGCACCAGCACGTCCACCGCAGGGTCGTCGGGCACCGGGAGCCGATGGAGCCGGGCGGCGGCGCCGAGGACGAGGACGCCGTCCGGCCAGGTGAGATGGGCCGCGTGCGCCGTCGTGAGATGGCTCACCGGCGTGGCGGCGTGCCGCAGCGCGACGCCCGCCACCGGTACCCAGGCGCCGCGGCTCACGCGCCAGCGGATCTGGCCCGCAGTCGCGCCGGCCTCGAGAGCCTGCCGTCGGGTGAAGGCACCGTGCTGGCGGCGCGCTGCTTCCGGAACCCAGCGGTCGTCCACCGCCCGAGCGTGCGACCTTGCGCGCCGTCTCCGCCGCCCCCGTTGCCCGGCCGGGAGCCGTCCTGTCGCGGGCGCGGGCTGTGGTCGGTTCGCACGTCAGCCGACGGCGAGGACTTCTGCCAGGCAGGGGTCGTGAATCGCGACCTGAGCCTGGACGAAGCGGAGGGATCAGCGGGTGAGGAGCCAGCGGCCGAGGAAGCCGACGCCCGCCGCCCACGTCAGGGACGCGAGGGAGCCGATGACGAACCGCTCCGAGGCGGCGGGGTGCTCGCGCAGCTCCGGGTAGCGGCCCAGGCCCTTGACCGCGACGACGACGGCGACGGCGGTCGGCTCGCCGTACAGCAGGGCTCCGGTCGTCGCGACACGCTCGAGAAGCCCGATCCATGTGCCACCGCGCAGCGCCGCCCGGGCGCGAGGTCCTTCGGGGCCGTCGTCGTCGGGCATCGCGGTGCCGTCGGTCGTGGGCGTCGCGGACGGGACCCTGTCGTCGTCGGGCGCCGCCTCGCTCACCTCGCCGGGCGCCTCGCTCGTCGTGCCGCCGGTCAGGTGGCCATCCCCGTCGCCGGGGGCTGCAGCCAGGTTCGTCGCGCCGCCCGCGTCCGACGAGCGCGAGGCGAGCCGCAGCACCCCGGTGGCGAACGCCCAGCCGCCGCCCGTGGACACGGCGAGCGCGAGGAGCACGACGAGCGCGCCGAGCCACGGGTTCACCCGGCCGACCCTGCCCTCAGCCGGCGGCGAGCGTCAACAGGCGCGCCGCGGCGGGGCGCGCGGCGAGCTCCTCGGCCCACAGCGCGGTGCGCAGCCGCTGGCTGACGGCCTGCACGGTGATGCCCAGGTGCCGCGCGATGTCCGCCTGGCTCTCGTCGGCCACCGCATGGTCGACCACCTCCCAGCCGGCAGGACTGCGGCGCGCGGCGATCGCGCCGACGAGCATGACGACCGCCTCGGCATCGGCGGCGGCCTCCGGATCGGAGCCGCGAACGGCGATCGGCACGGAGCGGTGCCGGCTCTTGGCGGCCTCGACGGCGTCGCGCGCCAGCACGAACGCCTCCCCCGATGCCTCCCGGGTCGAGGCGGGCAGCGGCTGGTCGACGGCGCCGGCACCGACTCCGACGCTCCACCCGCCGACGCGCAGCACGTGCATGACGAGGTCCACGGTGCCACGCGCGTCGTCGAGCACCAGCTGGAGCTCGTCCCCCACGGTCCGCTCGGCGGCGCGCACGACGCCGGCAACCCACGGCAGCCCGGTGATGAGGCTGTCCACGCGGTCACCGACGACGCGGCTGTCCCGCTGGTCGATCGTCACGACCCACATGAGTCAAGTCTGACGCCTTGATTCTTCAAGATCAAGGCTGACGCCTTGGTCAGATGCGTGCGGCGATGGCGCGCAGGGCCAGCTCGTACGACTGGAACCCGAACCCGGCCACCGTGCCCGTGGCGACCGGACCCACCACGGACAGGTGGCGGAACGTCTCGCGAGCCAGCGGGTTGGAGATGTGCACCTCGACGAGCACCAGGCCGGCGTCGGCCACCTGCGCCGCCGCGTCGTGCAGCGCGTAGGAGTAGTGGGTGAACGCGGCAGGGTTGAGCACGACGTGCGTCCGCACGTCGACCGCCTCGTGCAGCCAGTGCACCAGCTCGGCCTCGTCGTCGGTCTGTCGCACCTCGACGTCGAGCCCCAGCTCGCTGCCCCACGTCGCGGCGGCCGCTGCAAGGTCGGCGAGCGTCGCAGAGCCGTAGACCTCGGGCTCGCGCACACCGAGCCGTCCGAGGTTGGGACCGTTGAGCACCAGGACGCGCGTCACGGCGCAAGGCTAGAGGACGCGGCGCGACGATCCGGGGCGCGCGCCGGGTCGAGTCGGCACCGCCGTGCGCCGATACGTACGGCAGGGCGACACCTCGCCCGACGAGTCCGCGCGCCGGAAGGGGACGTAGGCCGCATGTCGTACACACCGCCGGGCTACCCCGGGCAGCCGCAGCAGCCCGTCAGTCCCGACGGCCGCTGGTGGTGGGACGGCGAACAGTGGCGGCCGAACGCCGCCAACCCGTTCGGCGCCGCGCAGGACGCGATCGGCAACCCGCACGGACCGGCGTCCCCCACCGAGGGCATCCGGTTCACACCCGGTCCGCCAGGGGTGCCGAACCCCTACGTGCCACCGCGTCTCACCGACGCCGAGCCGGAGGTCCCGGAGCGTCGGTCGGTCGACGTCGACGTCCGGTTCCTGCTGGCAGCCGAGCCGCGACGCTGGTGGACACCGCGCCGGTTCGTGATGGTCATCGCCGGCGTCCTGCTGGCGATCCTGCTCGGCATCGGCCTGCTGTTCTACCTCTCGATCGACGCGTTCCAGAAGCAGCGTGGCGGCGACACCGACGAGCACCAGGCTCCCGCCGTGACGAGGCAGGACGAGACCGGGATGCCGAGCTGACCTGGACTACAGCAGCAGCGCGCCGGGACGTTCCGCCGACACCTCGGCGTAGGCCGCCGCCAGCAACGACGGGTCCGGTCCTTCCAGCCTCGTCGGGCGGCCCAGCCCTTCCAGCACGACGAACCGCAGCACGCTGCCGCGCGTCTTCTTGTCCCGCTGCATCGCGGTGAGCAGCTGCTCCCACCGGTCACCGCGGTACGTCAGCGGCAACCCGAGCGCCCCGAGCACCGCGCGGTGGCGGTCGACGACGTCGTCGGACAGCCGGCCCGCGAGCCGCGCCAGCTCGGCGGCGTAGACCATGCCGACGGACACCGCGGCACCGTGCCGCCACCGATACCGCTCCACCTGCTCGACGGCGTGGCCGAAGGTGTGCCCGTAGTTGAGGTACTCGCGCGGCCCGGTCTCGCGCAGGTCCTCGCCGACCACTCGCGCCTTCCAGGCGACGGCGCGCCCGACGAGCTCGAGCAGCACGTCCGACGAGGCGGCGGCCACCGGGTCGGTGAGCACCGGCACGTTCGCCTCGACGATGTCGAGGATCGCCGGGTCCTCGACGAAGCCGGCCTTGACCACCTCGGCCAGGCCGGCGACGAAGTCGAACCGCTCCATCGACTCCAAGGCGGCCAGGTCGCACACGACCCCGGCGGGCGAATGGAACGCGCCGACGAGGTTCTTGCCCTCGGCGGTGTTGATGCCGGTCTTGCCGCCGACGGCGGCGTCGACCATCGCCAGCAGCGTGGTCGGGACCTGCACGACCTTGACGCCGCGCAGCCACGTCGCCGCGACGAACCCGGCGAGGTCGGTCGTCGCGCCGCCCCCCAGCCCGACGACGGCGGCGGACCGCGTGAACCCCGCCTGCCCCAGCACGCCCCAGCAGAAGGCGGCGACCTCGGCGGTCTTCGCGTCCTCGGCGTCCGGGACCTCGGCGCCGAACCCCTGGTAGCCGTGGGCGCGGAGGTCCTCCAGCACGGCGTCGGCCGAGGTGGCCAGCGCCGCGGGGTGGACGACGAGCACCCGCTGCACGCCGTCACCGAGCAGGTCCGGGATGGCGCCGAGCAGGTGCCGCCCGACGACGACGTCGTACGGCGTCTCGCCGCCCACGCGGATCGTCCGTACCTCACTCATCGATGCCGTCCCGGGGCTCGTCCGCGGTCCGCGCGGTGCGGCGCGCGGCGAGCTCCGCCTCGATCCGCTCGGCGACGCCGGCGGGCCGCAGGTCGTCGGTGAGCACGACGAACGTCGCGACCGACTCGTACACCGGGCGGCGCACGTTCATCAGCGTCTGCCACTGCGCGCGCGGGTTGCCGAGCAGCAGCGGCCGGGACTGGTTGAACCCGACGCGCGGCGCCGCGTGCGCCAGCGACACGTCGAGGAACACGACGAGCCCGCCGCTGGCGCGGTAGGCCGCCAGCGCGTCTCGAGTGGCGGGGTCCAGCACGGCTCCCCCGCCGAGGGCGAGGACGCCGTCGTGCTCGTCGAGCGCCCGAGCGACCGCCGCCCGCTCCATCTCACGAAAGGACTCTTCCCCGTCGTCGACGAAGATGTCCGAGATCGTCTTGCCCGCCAGCTGCTCCACGTCGTGGTCGGTGTCCCGGGCGGTCATCTGCCACCGCTGCGCCAGGGCGCGCGCCACGGTCGACTTGCCCGACCCGGGCGGCCCGACGAGCACGACGCGGGGCCCGTGCACGGAGGACGATTTCACGGACACCGCGCCAGGGTAGTTGCCGGGCAGGTCGCCCATCTCGCCACGCTCACGGCGCGATCGACCCGGGGGCGAGCCGGACCCCCTCGCGCGCGGCAGCCGCAGCGAGCTGCCGGTCGCATGTCAGCAGATCGGCATTCCGCTGGATCGCGAGGTGGAGGTACTCGGCGTCGTACGCGCTCAGTCCGGTACGGGCCACGAGGCGGTCGATCGTCTCGATGCCCGGCGACGCGACAAACTCCACCTCGAGCGCCGCGAGCCCGCGAGCGATCCGTTCTCGCGGCGCCGGACCGAGGCGTCCGCGCCGCTCGGCCTTGACGAGCCCGTGGACGATCTCTGTCGGCCACAGGGTCGGCGCCAGCATGTGGCCTCGCAGAACCTCTCGGATTCGTGCCGTTCGATCGGGATACTCGTCGAACTGCCAGGCGAGGACTGCCGACGCGTCGACGACTACTCCCACCGCCGATCACGTCCCTCACGGATGTAGTCGACGACGGCGTCGCCCTCGAGGTCGATGCCCTCGCGCAGCCGTTCGAGCTCGTCCAGGACCTCCTCGATCGGACGCTTGGCCGGCTCGACCCCGACGATCTTCGCCACCGGGTGCCCGTGCTTGGTAATGGTCACGGTCTCCCCTTCCAGGACGCGCTGCAGCAGCTCGGACAGTCGCGTCTTCGCCTCGTAGGCACCCACGGTGATCACGGAGATCAGACTAGTTGCCGACCAGTCTGATGTCGCCGGGAATCGGGATTGCGTCGGTGGGCTGTGGCCGGCTCAGCGGAGCAGGTCGGGGATCGACTCCTGGTAGGCCGCGAGGTTGCGGCGCACCTCGGCGAGGGAGTCGCCGCCGGTCTTCTCCACCAGTGCGTCGGCGAGCACCAGGGCCACCATCGCCTCCGCGACCACGGCCGCCGGCGGGACCGCGCACACGTCGGAGCGCTGGTGCTGGGCCTTGGCCGGCTCGCCGGTGGCGACGTCCACCGTGTCCAGCGCGCGCGACACCGTGGAGATCGGCTTCATCGCGGCACGGACGCGGATCACCTCTCCGTTGGACATGCCACCCTCGAGGCCGCCGGCACGGTTGGTGCGCCGGCGCAGCACACCGTCAACGCCGCGCTCGATCTCGTCGTGCGCGACCGAGCCCCGCCGCGCCGCGGTCCGGAACCCGTCGCCGACCTCGACGCCCTTGATCGCCTGGATCGACACCAGCGCCGCCGCCAGGCGGGCGTCGAGCTTGCGGTCGTCGGCCACGTAGGTGCCCAGGCCGGACGGCACGCCGTAGGCCAGCACCTCGACGACGCCACCGAGCGTGTCCCCGTCCTTCTTCGCCGCGTCGATCTCGGCGACCATCGCGGTCGACGAGCCCGGGTCGAAGCAGCGCACCGGGTCGGTGTCGAGCGCCGCGACGTCGTCGGGCGCGGGGACGGGCGCCTCGTCGGGCACCGCAACCGAACCGATGCGTACCACGTGCGAGACCAGCCGGATCCCGGCCGCCTGGTCCAGGAGAGCAGCCGCGACGGTGCCGAGCGCGACGCGGGTCGCGGTCTCGCGCGCGGACGCGCGCTCCAGCACCGGCCGGGCGTCGTCGAACCCGAACTTCCGCATCCCGACGAGGTCCGCGTGCCCGGGACGCGGGCGGGTGAGCGGCGCGTTGCGCGCCCGGTTGAGCAGCTCTGGGTCCTCGACGGGGTCGGCAGCCATCACGTCGACCCACTTGGGCCATTCGCTGTTGGCGATCTCGATCGCGATCGGCCCACCCTGTGTCAGCCCGTGGCGCACGCCGGCCAGCAGCCGCACCTCGTCCTGCTCGAACGCCTGGCGCGCCCCGCGTCCGTAGCCGAGCCGCCGCCGGGCCAGGGACGCGGCGACGTCAGCCGTGGTGACGGCGACGCCAGCGGGCACCCCCTCGATCACGCCGACGAGGGCAGGGCCGTGGGACTCCCCCGAGGTCAGCCAGCGCAGCATGGGCGCATCCTCCCATGTCGGGAACGACGAGGCGGGCGGCCCCCTGAGGGACCGCCCGCCTGGTGAGCCGGTTCAGGAGCCGCTGACCGGCTGGAACGGGTTCTTCTGGTCGCCCGGCACCGGCAGCGGGGTGGGTGTGGTCGTCGCGTCGGGGGCCGGCGCCTCGGTGGACGACGAGTCCTGGAGCGTCAGCACGTAGCCGGTGATGACGATCTCGAGGTCGCCCGCGTTCGTGGCGGGGCGGCCGCCCCCGGCGCCACTCTCCTCCAGCGAGGTCGCGTTGAGGTTGTTCACGACGAACAGCCGGGGCATCGACTGCTGGAGCTGGTCGAGGAAGGAGACCGTCTGGTCGTAGGTGCCGATGCTCGTCAGCGACAGGGGGATCTGGTACAGCCCGTCGATGACGTCGCTGGCCGACGACGAGGATGACGAGGAAGAGGTGTCCGTCTCGTCAGTGACCGAGGAGCTGTCGGTCGACTCGGTCGCCGACGGCTCCGGGGTCGCCGCAGCGGCAGGAGCCGGCGCGACGTAGGCGGACGGGGTGCCGGGCGCGTCGACCGTGACGGTGACGCCCGCGGCGGCCGCGACCTGCTGCAGCTCGCGCGTCAGCTCGGCGAGGTCTCCGCTCTCCGGGACCTGCGTCCTGATCGCGGCGAGCTCGGCACGGAACTCGTCGAGGTGCGTGTACTGCTCCTTGAGCTGCGCAATCTGTGTCTCGAGGAGGGTGTTGTGGTCGCGCTGGTCCGCGGCGGCCTGCCGCTGGTCGGCCGCGTCGCTGAGCGTGGGACTGATCGCGACGAACCAGGCACCTGCCGCGATCGCCAGCGCTAGGACGGCCGTTCCGCCGACCCAGGCTGTCGTCTTCGTCGAGGCCATCAGGAGTTCCCTCCGCTCGGTGCGGTGCTCGGAGCCGCGCTCGGAGAGGCCGCCGCTGCCGCCGGGTCCGTGTCGAAACGATGTGCCAGCGCGGTGCTCGTGATCTGGACGGTCCCGCTGACCTGGTAGTACACGGAGCCGTCCTTGTCGGTCATGCTCGCCTGGGTGAACCAGGGGTCCGAGAGCCCGGGCACGGCACTCACCGCGTCCATCCACGCCGCGATGTCAGGCAGCGTCACACTCCGCGCGGTGAAGACGACCTGACCGAGGCTCGGCTGCTGCAGCGGATCTCCGGAGGTCGCCGCATTGGGGTCGTTCGACATCGTCACCTGCAGTGACTCGTACGAGACCTGCGCGGGGGTGACGGCGCGGAGCGCCTCGAAGTAGGGCTTCCACAGCACCTCGGTCGCGGTCGCGGAAGACAGCGCGTTGTTCGCCCGGCTCAGCTGGCCCTGGATCTGGGGCACCTCGGCGTACTTCGCTTGCTCGGCGGTCAGGCGGTCGGTCTCGACCTGTGCGTCCGCGAGGTCCTGATTGGCGCTGTCGAGCGTGAACTTCGCGTAGACCCACCCGAGCACGGCGAGCAGCACGACGGCGAGGACGGCCAGGACCAGCAGTCGCTTGGTCTGACCGAGCTTGCGGCCGGCACGGACTTCGGGTGGCAGCAGGTCCACCTGCGGCCAGACGGTGGTGACCTCGCTCGTCTTCGGCTTGGTCAGCGAGATGGTGCTCATGCCGCCACCCCCATCGCCAGGCCGAGCGGGACGGCGACCATCGCCTGCTCCGGACCACCAAGAGCCTGGTCGAGACCCTTGGCCAGCTTCATGCCGTTGGCCGGCCGCGCCAGCGCGACCGTGACGCGCGCGGCCGACGAGAGGTACTGGCCGAACCCGTTGAGGAAGGCTCCGCCGCCGGACAGCACGATCTGCTGCACCGCCTGGCCACCGTTCGCGCTGGAGAAGTAGCTGAGCGTGTTGCGGACGGCGTCCACCAGCGTCCCGGTGACGGAGAGCACGGCGTCGCGTGCCCCGTCGAGCTCGGGAGGCGTGGCGAACCCGATGCCGACGGCCCGCTTGAGCCGCTCGGCCTCCTCCTTGGGGACGTCGAGCGTGCCGGCGACGGCGTCGGTGACGTCCTGGCCGCCGGACGGCAGGATGCGGACGAACCGCGGCTGGCCGTTGGCGAGGATCGCGATGTTGGTGACCCGCGCGCCGACGTCCACGCAGGCGACGAGGCCCTCGCCGTACCCGGAGCGGGCCTGGACCCGCGCCAGGGCGAAGGCGTTGAGGTCGACGAGCACCGGGCGCAGCCCGGCGCGCTCGACGGCATTCGTGTTGGCGAGCACCGTCTCCTTCGTGGCCGCGACCAGCAGTCCGTGGTACATCGGCCCGTGCTGGCCGGTGGTCGTGCCCGTCGGGTAGTAGTCGAGGACGGCGTCGTCGACGGACACCGGGAGCATGTCGTTCACCTGGAACGGCAGCGACGTGCGCAGCTGAGGCAGCGGCAGCAGCGGCAGGTCCACCTCGCGCACCATGACGCGCTGGTTGCCGACGCCGAGCACGACGTCCTTGGTCGAGAACTTCCGCTCCGACCACAGGTGCTTGATCGCCGTGGCGACCGTGGACGGCTCGGCGACCTCACCGTCGCGCACCGCGCCCTCGGGCAGCGGTGCGAAGCCGACGTTCACCACCTCGGCGGAGCCGGACGCCGGCCCACCGTTACCGAACTGGACCTCGGCAGCGCGCAACCCGCTGGTGCCGATGTCGAGTCCGATGACTCGTGTCCTTGCCACCTGGGTGGCTCCTTTCGTGCGTCCGGTTCGTGTCGTATATCGGGCGGCTTGTCGGATTACTTGAGCGTTCTCGCCGTCACTGGAACACCCTCAGATAGGCATTCCACAGCCACGGTCCGGCGGCGATCCCGGCGAGCGCGCCGGCGAGCATCCACGGACCGAAGGGAATGCCGGTGCGGCGTTGCGCTCGTCGTGCGACCAGGAGGCCGACGGAGTACAGACCGCCGAGCAGGAAGGCGGCGAACCAGCCGACGACGAGCGCGCCCCAGCCCACCCACCCGAGGAACAGCCCGAGGACGCCGGCGAGCTTGACGTCGCCGAAGCCCATTCCCGCCGGGTACACGACCAGCATGACGACGTAGACGGCGAACATCGCCACCGCCCCGACGGCGGCCCGCCCCAGCGCCGGCCAGTCGGATGCTCCCCCGGGGTTCCAGCTCGCCAGCGCGAGCAGCACGAGCGCGACCCCGTACGACGGCAGCACGATCGCGTCCGGCAGCCGGTGCACGTCGATGTCGATGAGCGACAGCGCGACGGCGATCGCCGCAAGGTAGGCCAACGCCGGGATCGCCCAGCCCTGGTTCCGGCTGAGCATGAGCCACGCGGCCAGGCCGAACAGCACCGCGGTTCCCGCCTCGACGGCCGGGTAGCGGGCGGAGATCCGGGCGCCGCAGTCGCGGCACTTCGCGCGCAGGACGAGCCACGAGACGACCGGGATGTTGTCGTACCCACGGATCGCGTGGCCGCACCTCGGGCAGGCGCTCGGCGGGGAGACGATCGACTCGTCCCGCGGCACGCGCCACACGACGACGTTCAGGAACGAGCCGATGACCAGCCCGAACGCCGACGCCACGACGACGAGGTACGCGTCGATCACTGCTTGACACCCGCTGGAGTGTTCATCTCACCGGTGTAGCGCTGGGTGTACTCGGCGTTGACCCACGGCGGGAAGTACGGAGGAGCGGTGTAGATCAGGCGCGTGTCGTACTTGTAGAGCTTGACGAACCCGCTCTGGGCGCCGCCGGAGCCGTCGGAGACGCCGACGATGCCGCGGTAGCGCTGGGCGATCGAGCCGTTGACCAGGAGCGTGCCGAGGTCGTCGCTCCCCTGGTCGTACTGCTGGACCAGGAACGAGTGCTGCAGCGTCTGGATCGATCCTGCGATCTGGATGCCCTTGGTCGGCGTGTAGGCCGACTCGCTGGCCGCCTTGTAGCGTCGCGGCCAGCTGACCGAGGTGTTGTCCGACGAGTTCGGGTCGCGCTGCGTGGTGCCCGGGTTCCGCCAGCTCAAGGTTCCCGTGGAGCAGTTGTTCGAGGTGTTGCTGCACTTGGCGGAGACCGTGATCATCCGCGGGTGGAAGATCTCGACGGACTGCGTGGCGACCAGTCCGAGCATGTCCTGCCCGTTGAGACCGCCGGCGAGAACCAGGTCGCCGGTGACCACGACGGAGGCGGCCGCGGCGAGGGTGACGCGGCCCTTGACGACGCCCTCCGCGTACAGGTTGCCGATGTTGCAGGCCTTGAGGTCCTCCGTCATGTTGACGTCGTAGGTCAGCGTCGCGGACAAGCTGGTCGGCGCAGCGGCGGCGAGGGCGTTGGTCCAGGTGCCGAGCGGCAGGCTCGCCCCCGCCGGACCGCCGATCTGCCCACCGTCGCACTGCGCGCTGGTGCCTGCCACGGTGTCGGCATAGATCACCATGTTGTTCGGGACGTCGATGGTGTACCCGGCGGTGAGCTGGGCGGCCGTTGCGGTCTGCCCGCAGTCGGGTGTCGTGCCGCCGACGCCGATCGCGACGGGCTTCTTGCCACCGTTGACGGTGGGGTTGTTGTAGACGGTGACCGTGCCGCTCTGGTTGAAGATCACGCGGGTGGCGCCGTAGTAGTGGCATCCGGGGTCGGTCTGGAACTCGCCGGTGTTGTCCGGCAGGTACAACGGGTCGGAGTACGCCGGCCGCACCCCGTTGAAGTTGCCGGTGCTGCTGGCGCCACCCGTGTTGCGCAGGCAGTTCTTCCAGGTCGACTGGGTGCTCGTCGCGGTCTTGCAGTTCGGGTACGCGGTCTCGAATCCCTTGAGGAAGCTGGCACCGTTGGACAGGACGGCATCGTTGCTGAACACCGCCCCGTCGAGCGTGTCCGCCCCGATGAACGTGATCTCCTGGCAGTCCGCGCTGCTGCGGCCCTCGTACCAGTGGAGGGCCGTGCTCGTCCCGTTCGCCCCGCAGGCAGGGTCGGACGTCCCGCCGGAGCCATAGGCCTGCTCGTTGTCGGGGTCGGCCGACTCGAAGTCCGTGTAGTACACGTAGTCGGTCGAGCCGCCCTTGCCGACGGCGCTCTGGATCGTCCGGTACACGCCGTTGACGCGGCCGGTGACCGTGAGCAGCACGGTGCCGTTGGCGCCTTTCTCCGTCGCGTCGACGGAGTAGTGGAAGGCGGGGGCGGCGGGGTCGGTGTCCCCCGGCGTCACCGGCGCCCACCCGACAGCAGTGGTCGACGACCAGCCGCACGCGGCCGGGCCGCCTTCGACGTCGGGTCCCTGCCACGCGATGTTCTCGCAGTCCGGCGGGGAGCCGTACTGGTCGTCGTGGTTGAGCCGGCTGATGAAGTCCTCGACGCCGGACTGCGCGGCGCTCATCGCCGCGGCGTAGTCCTGGTCGTAGCGCGCGAACTTCTGGCCTGCCATCGTGTAGCCGAGGGTGACCAGGGCGAGCGACGCGAGCACCAGCATCGTGCCCACCACCATGACGAGCGCGACGCCTTCGTCGGCATTGCTGCCCCGCAACCGCCGCAGCAGGCCGCGACCTGCCCAGATGCCCCTCATGCGTCCTCGTCCTCCCCCTGTCGCAGCACGGCCTGTGCGTTCGGCAGGGTGATGCGCTGGATGTAGGTGGTCGGGTTGGCCTTGGTGACGGTGGTGCTCTGGACCGAGACCGTGAGCTCGATCGCGAGCACGTCGTCGAGCTGCGAGCTCGTCAGACCGGTGCCGGTGACGGTGAGCCGGGCGCCGTAGCGGTCGTAGTACGCAAAGACCGGCTTGGCACTGAGCACGCCGATCGACAGCCGGCGTGTCTGGTAGTGGCTCTTGCACTCCTCGGTCGCGCCGGTGGCGAGCGGGTTGCAGTACACGTAGCCGTCGGTGCCGGGGTCGACCACCGGTGTCGCAGGCACGACGTCCTCGGGCGTCAGCACGGTCTCGGTCAGCACTCCGGCGTCGCTGCCGCTGGTGGGAAGCGTGTACGTGATACGACTCGGGCCGACGGTGTTTCCCGGGTTGTCGATGTTCGCGTAGAACTGGACCGAGAAGTCGGTGCCGGCCATGAACGCGTCGACCTCGGAGCAGGTCTCGGAGCACACGCTGATCAGCTGGCTGGGCTTGACCGCCGTGCGGAGTGTCTCGGACATCCGTTCCACCGCGCCGCGAGCGTCGTCCAGCGAGGTCTGACGCGAGACGTTCTCGGCGTTGGTGCGGGTGAAGCCGATCGCCAGGGTGGCGAGCGTGGCCACGACGATGCTGAGGACGAACATCACCGTGATGAGCTCGACGAGCGTGGTTCCCGCGTCCGGCGAGGCCGGGCGGTCCCGACGCGGCACGGCGCGCATCAGTTGCTCACCGCGTAGGTGACGGTCATGTTCGACGAGTAGATGTCGACCGTGGCCGTGCCGACGAGCTTGCACGTGGTGGCGGGCCACGATGCGGTCGGGGTCCCGTCCGAGTACGAGTTCTCGTCGTTCGCCACGAAGTACCACGTCCCCGGCGTCGCAGTCGTGGTGGCCGTCTGGTTGGCCCCGTTCGTGCTCGTCAGGTTCGTGCCCGTCCGGCTGAGACTGAGGGGGGTGAGTCTCAGGTTGCCCTGTGTCGTGTCGCGGATACCGGTCGCGGAGCAGCTCAACGCGGAGGGAGCCGTCTGTGTCGCCACGATCTTCGGCCAGTAGTAGGTCGTCGTCGGCGATCCGCGACGCGGTGTGTACGTGTAGGAACCGAT
>CAZFTZ010000335.1:0-13156 GCA_964521875.1 uncultured Cellulomonas sp.
GCCATCGCCAGGTACGTCTTGCCGGTGCCGGCCGGGCCGATGCCGAACGTGATGGTGTGCCGGTCGATCGCGTCGACGTAGTCCTTCTGACCGGCCGTCTTCGGCCGGATGGTCCGGCCGCGGCTGGACAGGATGTTGAACGTCAGGACGTCCGCGGGGCGCACGTTCGAGTCGTCGCGCAGCATCTGGATGGAGCGCGTGACGACGTCCGGGGAGAGTGCGGTGCCGGCAGACGCGGTCTCGACGAGCTCGTCGACCAGCCGCGCGACGAGCGCGACGTCGCCCACCGGCCCGACCAGCCGCACCTGGTTGCCGCGGACGTGCACGTCGACCGTCGGGAAGCCCGCCTCGACCGCCTTGAGCACCTCGTCGCGCAGCCCGAGCAGCTCGACCATCGAGACCGCGGCGGGGACGGTGATCCGGTGCTCGACCTGTGCCGGACCTGCGGGAGTGGGATCGGCGGCCCGGCCGCGCGCCACGCTGTGCCCCACACGGGGGGCTGGGGAGGACTGAGCCATGTGGTCGGCTGACGCCGTGCGCTCCTTCGGTCGTGCTGGGCAGCACGGCCATCGTACCCGGCAGGGCTGACCTGCCCCGTGACCGGTTCGTGACCTGTGGGTCCTTCGTCCTGAGGCGGTCCGGAGCGGACGGCGTAACACTGGCGGGCAAGGACCGTCGGGCGATGGGGCTCGACGGCGCACGCGGAGGTGCCACCGTGGCCAAGTACGTCAAGGATTTCACCGAAGGCGACAAGGACCAGAAGGACCTGCTGGGGGGCAAGGGCGCGAACCTTGCCGAGATGACCCGGCTGGGCCTTCCCGTTCCCCCCGGATTCACCATCACCACCGAGGCCTGCCGGGCCTACATGAAGACCGGCGACGTCCCGCCGGAGCTGCGCGTCGAGGTCACGCAGGCGCTGCGTCACCTCGAGGACACCATGGGGCGCACGCTCGGCGACGTCCACGAGCCGCTGCTCGTGTCCGTCCGCTCGGGCGCCAAGTTCTCCATGCCGGGCATGATGGAGACCGTCCTCAACGTCGGTCTCAACGACGCCTCGGTGCGCGGTCTCGCCGAGTTCTCGCACAACGAGCGGTTCGCGTGGGACTCCTACCGCCGCCTCATCCAGATGTTCGGCCGCACGGTCATGGGCATCGAGGGTGACGTGTTCGCCGACGCCCTGGACAAGGCGAAGGCCACCAAGGGCGTCACCAGCGACACCGAGCTCGACGCGGACGACCTGCGCGAGCTGGTGGGGACGTTCAAGCAGATCGTCGTCGACCAGACCGGCCGCGAGTTCCCGCAGCACCCGCGCGAGCAGCTCGACCTGGCGATCGTCGCCGTGTTCGGCTCGTGGGGCACCGAGCGCGCCCGGCTCTACCGCCGCAAGGAGCGCATCTCCGACGACCTCGGCACCGCCGTCAACGTCGTCGCGATGGTGTTCGGCAACCTCGGCGAGGACTCCGGCACCGGCGTCGCGTTCACGCGCGACCCCGCCAGCGGCAAGGTCGGCGACTACGGCGACTACCTGCCGAACGCGCAGGGCGAGGACGTCGTCGCCGGCATCCGCAACACCATGTCGCTGGCCGACCTCGAGAAGCTCGACCCGGCGGCGCACGCCGACCTCAAGCGCGTGATGCGCCAGCTCGAGACCCACTACCGCGACCTGTGCGACATCGAGTTCACCATCGAGCACGGCAAGCTGTGGATGCTGCAGACCCGCGTCGGCAAGCGCACCGCTCCGGCCGCGTTCCGGATCGCCGCCCAGCTGGTCGACGAGCACCTCATCACGATGGACGAGGCGCTGTCCCGCGTCACCGGCGCCCAGCTGACCCAGCTGCTGTTCCCGCAGTTCGCCGCGGGCTCGTCGGCCACGCTGCTCACCAAGGCGATGGCGGCCTCGCCGGGTGCCGCGGTGGGTCAGGCGGTGTTCGACTCCGCGACCGCGGTCGAGTGGGCCGACAAGGGCAAGGACGTCATCCTGGTCCGCCGCGAGACCAACCCCGACGACCTCGGCGGCATGATCGCCTCGGTCGGCATCCTCACCGCGCGCGGCGGCAAGACGTCGCACGCCGCCGTCGTCGCCCGCGGCATGGGCCGCACGGCCGTCGTCGGCGCCGAGGCGCTGACCGTCGACCCGGTGGCCCGCCAGTTCACCTGCGGCAAGACCGTGGTCCACGAGGGCGACGTCATCGCGATCGACGGCACCACCGGCGAGGTGTTCCTCGGCGAGGTGCCGGTGGTCCCGTCGCCGGTGAGCACCTACCTGGAGCAGGGCCTGGACGCCGCGCTCCAGCAGGCGGCCGACGACGAGGACACCACCGAGCTGGTCAAGGCGGTCGACCGGATCGTGTCGCACGCCGACGCGTCCCGCCGGCTCGGGGTCCGCGCCAACGCCGACACCCCCGAGGACGCCCGCCGTGCCCGCAGCCTCGGCGCCCAGGGCATCGGGCTGTGCCGCACCGAGCACATGTTCCTCGGCGAGCGTCGCGTGCTCGTGGAGCGCGTCGTGCTCTCCCGGACGGACGAGGAGCGCCAGGCGGCGCTCGACGCCCTGCTGCCGGTGCAGACGCAGGACTTCATCGAGATCTTCGAGGCGATGGACGGCCTGCCGACGACGGTCCGGCTGATCGACCCGCCCCTGCACGAGTTCCTGCCCGACCTCACCGCGCTGTCGGTCAAGGTCGCGCTGGCCAAGGAGCGGGGCGAGGTCGACGACCACGACGTCGAGCTGCTCGCGGCGGTCGAGCGGATGCACGAGGCCAACCCGATGCTCGGCCTGCGCGGCGTGCGTCTCGGCCTGGTGATCCCGGGGCTGTTCGAGCTGCAGATCCGCGCGGTCTGCGAGGCGCAGGCGGCGCGCATCGAGGCCGGCGGCGACCCGCACGCCGAGATCATGGTGCCGCTCATCGGCTCGGTGCAGGAGCTGCACCTGGTCCGTGACGGTGCCCTCGAGGTGATCAAGGAGGTCGGTGACAAGCACGGCCTGACCCTCGAGATCCCGATCGGCTGCATGATCGAGCTGCCGCGTGCGGCCCTGACGGCCGGCCGCATCGCCGAGGAGGCGGAGTTCTTCTCCTTCGGCACCAACGACCTGACCCAGACCACGTGGGGCTTCTCGCGTGACGACGTCGAGGGTGCGTTCTTCAAGCAGTACACCGACAACGGGGTGCTCTCCGTGTCGCCGTTCGAGACGATCGACACCCAGGGTGTCGGCCGGCTCGTCAAGATCGCCGTCGACGAGGGCAAGGCCACCCGGCCGGAGCTGCACCTCGGCGTCTGCGGCGAGCACGGCGGCGACCCGGAGTCCATCCGGTTCTTCCACTCGGTCGGACTCGACTACGTGTCGTGCTCCCCGTTCCGCGTGCCGGTCGCCCGGCTCGAGGCGGGCCGTGCGGCCGTCGAGACGGCCGGCAGCGACTCCCGCTGAGTCACCAGGCAGTCGTGTCCGGACCGGCATCGACGCCGGCTGTGGCACGCAGCCACTGAGTCACCGCGGGCGGCCGGGTCAGGGCTGGGCCCGGCCGCCCGCGGGCTCGTCGTACGCAGAAGTCCACGCAGCACCCATCAGCCCTCCGGCGACGTCCGGGAGGTCGAGGCTCGGGGCCCCCGATCTCCCGGACGTCGCGCTGTCCGCGCTCGTCGCGTCCGGGACGACGGACGGTGCGCTGGGGTCAGGACCAGCGACCGAGGCGGTCGGAGAGCAGGGCGAGGGCCGCGGGGCCGGCGGTCGAGGTCCGCAGCACGAGGGGGCCGAGGCGCACCGCGGTTGCGCCGGCCGCCACCAGGGCGTCGAGCTCGGCGGGGGCTATCCCGCCCTCGGGCCCGACGACGACCACGACCTCCGCCTCCGCGCCGGGAGCGGGCAGCGGCACCTCGCGAATCGGCGTCGTCGCCTCCTCGTGCAGCACGAGCCCTGCACCGCCCGCCGCGACGACCGCCTCCATCCGCCGCGCCAGGGCGGCGGTGTCGACCGCGAGCTCGACGCCCGGCACCCGGGCCCGGCGCGCCTGCTTGGTCGCGGCACGCACCGTGCCGAGCCACCGCGCGCGGCTCTTCGCGGCGCGCTCCCCGCGCCAGACGACGACCGACCGGTCCGCCTGCCACGGCACCACGACGTCGACGCCCAGCTCGGTGGCCGCCTCGATCGCCATCTCGTCGCGGTCGCCCTTGGCCAGCGCCTGCACCAGCACCAGGGCCGGCCGCGACGCCGGCTCGCGCAGCACCTCGTCGACGTCGAGCCAGACGCCCTCGGCGGTGACGCGGGCGACGCGGCCGCACACCCGCACGCCCGCGCCGTCGACGACGTCCACCCGCTCCCCCGGAGCGCGCCGCTGCACCACGCCGGCGTGCCGCCCCTCCGACCCGTCCAGCAGGTAGAGACCGCCGGACGTGACGGCGTCCAGCGTCCCGGGCTCGGCCAGGAAGACCGGTGCGCTCATCGCCCGGTGAGCTTGTCGCGCAGCCGCGCGAACACTCCCGGGTTCGCCGCCGCGAGCCGCGCCTCCGGACGCTCCTCACCGCGCAGCGCGGCGAACCTCTGCAGCAGGGCGGTCTGCTCGTCGTCCAGCGCCGTGGGCACCTGCACCTCCACGTGGACGTGCAGGTCGCCGCGCCCCGGACCGTTGAGATGCCCCACGCCCAGCCCACGCAGCACCACCTCCTGGTCCGGCTGCGTGCCCGGGCGCAGGTCGACCTCCTGCGGCCCGTCGAGGGTGTCCAGCGTCAGCACGGTGCCCAGCGCCGCGGCGGTCATCGGCACCGGCAGCGTGGCGTGCAGGTCGTCACCGCGCCGCACGAACACGTCGTGCTTGCGCTCCCGGATCTCCAGGTACAGATCGCCCGCCGGGCCACCGGCCGGGCCGACCTCGCCCTGCCCCGTCAGCTTGATGCGCGTGCCGGTGTCGACACCGGCCGGCACGTCGACGCCCACCGTGCGCCGGGTGCGCACCCGACCCGCGCCGGCGCCGTCGACGCACCGCTCGGGGATGACGGTGCCGAAGCCGTGGCACGCCGCGCACGGCTGCGACGTCATCACCTGTCCCAGGAACGAGCGGGCGACGCGCTGCACCGTGCCGCGGCCACCGCACACCGAGCAGGTGCGCGGCGAGGTGCCGGGGCGGCAGCAGGTGCCACCACAGGTCGGGCAGACGACGGCGGTGTCGACGGTCACCTCACGGTGGGTGCCGAACGTCGCTTCCGCCAGCTCGATGTCCAGCCGGACCAGCGCGTCCTGACCGCGCCGGGCGCGTGGGATGGGTCCGCGCTGGCTCGTCGTGCCCGTCGCGGCGCCGAAGAACGTCTCGAAGATGTCCTGGAACCCGAACCCGCCGCCGAAGCCACCGCCGGGCGCGGACGGGTCGCCGCCCAGGTCGTACGCGCGCCGCTTGTCCGGGTTGCCCAGCACGTCGTACGCGCGGGACACGTCCTTGAACTTCTCCTCGGACGCCGGGTCGTTGCCCGCGACGTCCGGGTGCAGCTCGCGCGCGAGCTTGCGGTAGGCCTTCTTGATCTGCTCCGGCGTCGCGTCGCGCGGCACGCCCAGGATCTCGTAGTAGTCCGCCATGCTCTCTTTCCTCGACCCCGGGCGCCGTCAGCCGGCCAGGATCCGGGTCAGGTAACGGGCGACGGCGCGCACCGCCGCCATCGTCCCCGGGTAGTCCATGCGGAGCGGGCCGACGGCTCCGAGCCGCGCGATCCCCGCGCCCTCCCCACCGTAGGGGCTCGTGACGATGCTCGCCTCGACCAGCCCCTCGTGCTGGGTCTCCCGGCCGATCCGCACCGCGACGGCGGCCTGGTCCTCGGCCATCTCGCCGAGCAGCCGCAGCAGCACCACCTGCTCCTCGAGCGCCTCGAGCACCGGGCCGATGGTACGGCTGAAGTCGACCCCGGCGGTGCGGGCGAGGTTGGCGGTGCCGGCGACGACCACCCGCTCCTCGCGGTCGAGGTCGAGCGTCGACTCCACCTCCTGGACGACCGCCCGGGCCAGGGTGGCGCCGGCGCCTGTGAACTCGTCGGGCAGCGCGCGCAGCGCGGAGTCCAGCTCCACCAGCCGGCGCCCGGCCGTCGCGACGTTGAGCCGCACCCGCAGCTGGGCGACCAACGCCTCGTCGAGGTCGGCGTTCGTCTCCAGGGTGCGCTGCTCGACGCGTCCCGTCGTCGTGATGATGACCAGCAGCAGGTGGCGGGCCCCGACGGGCACCAGCTCGACGTGCCGCAGCGCGGAGCGCCGCAGCGACGGGTACTGCACCACGGCGACCTGCTGCGTCAGCTGGGCCAGCAGCCGCACCGCGCGGTCGACGACGTCGTCGAGGTCGACGGCCTCCTCGAGCAGCGTGGAGATGGCGCGGCGCTCGGCGAGCGACAGCGGCTTGACCTCGGAGAGGCGGTCGACGAACTGCCGGTACCCGGTGTCCGTCGGCACCCGCCCGGCCGACGTGTGCGGCTGGACGATGTACCCGGCGTCCTCGAGGGCGGCCATGTCGTTGCGGATGGTCGCCGGCGAGACGCCGAGGTGGTGCCGCTCGGTGAGGGCGCGCGAGCCGACGGGCTCGCTGGTGGCGACGTAGTCCTCGACGATGGCGCGCAGCACGTCCAGCCGCCGGTCGTCACTGCTCATCGTCGCCTCCCTCGCTGCGCCGTCGCCCGGTAGCACTCGCAGGCTCAGAGTGCCAATTCTACGCGGGCGGTGTCGAGGGTCCGGCGGCCTGCACCGCGCGTCGCCGCCCGGCGAGGTCCACCATGCCGACGACGAGCGCGACGGCCACCAGCGCGATCGTCACCAGCAGCGCACGGCCGGCCGCCTCGCGCCCGGGCGCACCCGTCGCCAGCGTCGCGTAGTACGTCGACAGCGCCACCGCGACCCCGAGCGCCGAGCCGATCCGCTGTCCCACCTGGAGCATCGAGCCGGCGACCCCGGCGCGCGCCAGCGGCACCCGCGTCAGTGTCAGCGTCTGGTTCGGGGAGATCACCAGACCGCTGCCGACGCCTGCCACGAGCAGCGGGGCGGCCATCACCCAGCCGACCCCGGGCGGCCCGACGAGCCGCACCGCGAGGTCCGTCAGCCCGATTCCGACGACGACGAGCACCAGCCCGGCGACGACGAGCGTGCGCCCGTGCGCCGCCACCAGGTGCCCCGAGCGATGCGCCGCCACTCCCGAGCCGATGGCGAACGGTGTCGCGACCAGGCCCGCCTGCAGCGCCGAGAACCCCGCCACCTGCTGCAGGTAGAGCGTGACGACGAGGAAGACCGAGGTGAAGCCCGCGAAGTAGGCCATCCCCAGGAGCGCGCCGTTGCGGAACGAGGGCTCGCGCAGCACGTTCGGGTCGAGCACCGCCGACGCGGTGCGCCGCTGGTACGCCCGCTCCCACAGCACCGTGACGACGCCGAGCGCGGCCGCCCCGGCGAGCCACCACCACCGGTGCGGGTCGTCGTGCTCGCCGGTCGTCGTGACGAACGGCACCATCGCCGCGGTCACCGTCGCCGCGACCAGCACCAGGCCGACGCCGTCCAGCAGCGGTCGCCGCACGCCGGTGGTCGCCGGCGCGGAGCGCGGCAGCCAGCGCGCAGCCATCGGCAGCACGACCGCGATCACCGGCACGTTGACGAAGAACACCCAGCGCCAGCCGGTCTGGGTCCCCGCGAGCTGGATGATCAGCCCGCCCAGCAGCGGCCCGACGGCGGTGGACACGCCGATGGTCGCGCCGAACGTGCCGAACGCCCGCCCGCGCTCGAACCCGCGGAACATCTGCTGGATGGTCCCGACGACCTGCGGCTGCAGGATGCCCGCACCGGCGCCCTGGAGCAGGCGCATCACGGAGAGCACCTCGTCGGACGGCGCCAGCCCGGCGCCCAGGCTGGTCAGGCCGAACACGACGAGCCCGACGAAGAACAGCGCCCGCCGTCCCCGTGCGTCGCCGAGCCGCCCCGCCGGCACCAGCGCCAGGCCGAGCGCCAGCGCGTAGCCGGCGACGATCAGCTGGAGCTGGCTCGCGCCGGCGTGCAGGCCGGTCTCGATGGACGGCAGCGCGACGTTGACGATCGAGACGTCGAGCATGGTGATGAAGCCGATGGCCATGCACACCCACAGTGCACGCCAGCGCCTCGGGTCGGGCTCGGCTGCCGGGTCGTGGTGCGGGGTGGCGGAGGGCTGGGACGTCACCGGGGAGTCCTATCACGTCCCACGGCTCACTTCCGGTGCCGTGGCGGTGCCGGGAGGCTGGGCGCGATCGTCGTAGGTTGCGGCGGGTGAGCAACGACCGCTACGGCCCCGACGTGCTGGCCGGCCCGACGACCCGCCACCCGCGCCGCCCGCAGTCGCGGCCCCTGCCGGCCGAGGCCGGGCTCGTCGTCGAGGACGTCACGAGCGGGTTCGTCGGCGCCGTGGTGCACGTGGAGAAGGCGGGCGGCCAGCACGTCGTGGTGCTGGAGGACCGCCGCGGTCGCACCCGCACGTTCCCGCTCGGCCCCGGATTCTGGGTGGACGGCGAGCCGGTGATCCTCACGCCACCCGTGCCCGCCGCCAACGCCGCCCCGGCACGCACCGCCTCCGGCTCACGTGCCGTCGCCGGCGCGACGGCCCGGGTGGCCCGCGGCAGCCGGATCTGGGTGGAGGGCAAGCACGATGCCGAGCTGGTCGAGCGGGTGTGGGGCGACGACCTGCGGATCGAGGGCGTCGTCGTCGAGCCGCTGGACGGCGCGGACAACCTCGTCGACGCGGTGCGCGCCTTCGCCCCGGACCCGGACCGCCGGCTCGGCGTGCTCGTCGACCACCTGGTGCCGGGCAGCAAGGAGAGCCGGATCGCCGCCGAGGCCGTGCGCGCGGCGCCGGTCGGCACGGTGCTGGTGCTGGGCCATCCGTACGTCGACGTGTGGCAGGCGGTGCGGCCGGAGCGATTGGGGCTGACCGCCTGGCCCGTCGTCGAGCGCGGCACCGAGTGGAAGCTCGGCGTGCTGCGGGCGCTGGGCTGGGACACGTCCGACGACCACGCGACCGCCCGCGCCTGGGCCCGGATCCTCGGTTCGGTGCGGACCTACGCCGACCTCGACCCGGCCCTGCTGGGCCGGGTCGAGGAGCTGATCGACTTCGTCACCGTCTGAGGCGGCGGAGCGGTCAGGCGGGCAGCTGCGGCTGCTCGCCGGAGAGGCGGCGGTACAGGTAGGCGGTCGCCAGCAGCACGATCGGTGCTGCGACGAAGATGCCGATGCCGCAGGCGATGAAGCCGGCGAGCCCGATGAGGATCGCCAGGACGTAGAAGATCAGCGTCTGGCCGAGGTTGCGCTGCACCAGGTCGAAGCTGCCGCGGATCGCGTCCACCGGCTGCACCTTGCGGTCCAGCAGCAGGTAGTAGGCGAAGTAGAGGAAGAACTCGACGACGAGCGTTGCCAGCCCGCCCAGGATGGGGATCGCGCGCAGCAGGCCGACGACGACTCCGATGATCAGCGCGAGCACCACGACCGGGCCGGCGTCCTCGAAGCGGAAGAACTCGGCGAAGGTCGGCCGGTGCCCCCGCGTCACCGTCAGCGCGACGCGCACGAACTGCGCCTGGATCAGCGCGAACAGGATGGCCCCGACGAGCCCCACGACGAAGGTGGAGAACGAGAAGCTCGCGCCCGTCAGCCCGCGGTAGCCGTTGGCGTCCGTGAGCTTGCCCCAGCCCCCGAAGATCGCCGACACGATGCCCAGCACGATCAGGCCGCCGATCGCCCAGACCACCATCGCGCCGGCGAACACCCACCCGGCACGCTGGAACGCGTTCCAGCCGTCGGAGAGCGCCACGCTGAACAGCGACGGCTGCGGCGCGCCGGGCGCGTAGCCGGCCGGCGGCTGGTAGCCCGGGGGCGGCGCCTGCTGGTAGCCGTACCCGGGCGGCGGGTACGACGACGCCTGAGGCTGCTGGTAGCCCGGCTGCTGGTACCCGGGCGGCGGGTACGACGAGGCCGGCGGCTGCTGGTAACCCGGCGGCGGGTAGGCAGCCGGCGGCACGTCGTCGGGCGCCGGCGCCTCCGGCACGACGGGCTCGGCGGGCGGCTGCGGCGCGAGCGGCGGCTCCGGTGGGACCGCCGGCTCGGGCACGACGGGCTCCGGTTCGGCGGGCGGCGCCGGCTCGGGCACGACCGGCTCCGGCTCGAGCGGCGGCTCCGGTGGGACCGGCGGCTGCGGTGCCGCGGGTGCGGGCTCCTGGCCGGTCGGCTGCTCCTCGCGGGGCTCGTCTCCGCCGGGGATCGTGCTCATCGGGCGTCCTTCCTGGTCGGCGCTGCTCATGGCCACGCAGGCGGCGCGGTGCGCCCAGTCCACTCGCCCAGCACGGGACGCGCAACAGGGGTGACCACTAGCGTGTCCGGCAGGAACGCCGCGACGGCGCTCCCCGACCGAAGAAGGCTGGCGTCATGAGCACCCCAGGCACGCCCGACTCCGCGTCCGAACCGATCGAGCCCACGGGCGACGACGCCGCGGCGCCCGAGACCCCTGTCACCCCCACGCCCCCTGTGGCACCCGAAGCCGGCCCTGCCCCGGCCGGCACCACTCCGCCCGGCTACGACCAGTCGCCGTACGGCCAGCCCGGTCCCACCGACCCCGGCTACCAGCAGGGCGGCTATCCCCCGGGCTACCAGCAGCCGTACCAGCAGCCCGGCTACCAGCAGCCGTACCCGCCCGGCTACGTCGCGGCGGCACCGCTGTCACCGTCCGACGAGCGGATGTGGGCGACGCTCGCCCACGTCGGCCCGATCCTCGTCGGCTTCCTGGCGCCGCTGCTCATCTGGCTGCTGCTGCGCGAGCGCAGCCGGTTCGTCGACGACCAGGGCAAGGAGGCGCTGAACTTCCAGATCTTCCTTGCCATCGTGTACGTCGTCGGCGTCATCACCGCCGCCCTGGTGATCGGCATCTTCATCCTCCTCGCCGCGTGGCTCCTCGCGATCGTCTTCGGCATCCAGGGCGCGATCGCCGCCAACCGTGGCGAGCTGTACCGGTACCCGTTCAACTGGCGCGTCATCAAGTGAGGCATAGGGCGGGGCCCGGCGCGGTGACCGTGCCGGGCTCGCCCGTCTCACCGGCTGACCTCGCGGGCATGACGACAACCGGCACCGGGTTGACCACGTCATGGATCTCTACGACATCCCGTTCCGCCGGATGGACGGCACGACGACCTCGCTCGCGGAGCACCGCGACGACGTCGTGCTCGTCGTCAACGTCGCCTCCCGCTGTGGGCTGGCGCCGCAGTACGCCACGCTCGAGACGATGCACGAGAAGTACGCCGACCGCGGCTTCACCGTGCTCGGCTTCCCGAGCAACCAGTTCCTCCAGGAGCTGAGCACCAACGAGGCGGTCGCGCAGTTCTGCTCCACCACCTACGGCGTGACGTTCCCGGTCCTCGACCGCGTCATGGTCAACGGGCGCCGCGCCCATCCGCTCTACACCGAGCTGAAGAAGGCCAAGGACGCCGACGGCAAGGCCGGGCGCGTCACCTGGAACTTCGAGAAGTTCGTCGTGCTGCCCGGCGGCGAGGTCCGCCGGTTCCGGCCCAGGACGCTGCCCGACGACCCCGCGATCGTCGACGTCATCGAGAGCCACCTGCCCCGCTGACGCCCACCGCGCTGCGGAGTCGGCAGCTGCGCACCCGTTCGACAGCTGCGCCTGTCGCCGCGGTGCCGAACGACCGGCGCGGCGGGGCGCGGGAGCGCGCCCCGGGGGCGAGCGCGGGGGCGCTCAGGGGACGAGCGCGCGGACTACGGCGTCGGCGAGCAGGCGGCCGCGACGCGTGAGGACCACCCGCGGGTCGGCGCGGTCGAGCGCGGCTCGCCCGTCCGCCAGGCCGTCGGCCACCAGCCCCGCCACCGCGTGGCGCCCCTCGTCGGACAGCGCCGCCGTCGGCAGCCCCGTCGACAGCCGCACCTCCAGCAGCACGCGCTCCAGCGCGCGCGTCTCGTCGTCCAGCACCTCGCGGCCCGCAGCCGGCGAGAGTCCGGCGTCCACCCGTGAGGCGTACCCGCGCGGGTGCTTGACGTTCCACCACCGCACGCCGCCGACGTGGCTGTGCGCGCCCGGGCCGATCCCCCACCAGTCGTCGCCACGCCAGTAGCCGAGGTTGTGCCGGCAGGCGTCGGCCGGCGTGCGGGCCCAGTTCGACACCTCGTACCAGTGCAGGCCGGCGGCCGCGAACAGCTCGTCGGCCAGCTCGTACTTCGCCGCCTGGTCGTCCTCGTCGGGCGCCGGCAGCTCGCCACGGCGCACCTGGGCACCCATCTTCGTCCCCGGCTCGACGACGAGCGCATAGGCCGAGACGTGCTCCACGCCGGTGGCCAGCGCCGCCTCGACCGAAGCCCGCCAGTCGGAGAGCGACTCCCCGGGTGCGCCGTAGATGAGGTCGAGCGAGGTGCGCAGCCCGGCGTCCCGCGCCCAGCGGACGACGGCGGGGACCCGCGCCGGGTCGTGCGTGCGGTCGAGCGTCGCCAGCACGTGCGGCACCGCCGACTGCATCCCGAACGACACCCGGGTGAACCCGGCGGCCGCGAGCGCGGCCAGCGACGCCGGCGTCACCGAGTCCGGGTTCGCCTCGGTGGTCACCTCGGCGTCGTCGGCCCAGCCCCACGCGTCCCGCACCGCGCCCAGCATCGCGGCGAGGTCGGCCGCCGGCAGCACGGTCGGGGTGCCGCCCCCGACGAACACGGTGGAGACCACTCTCTCCGGCAGCCCGGCGTCGTCGAGCACCCGGGCGGCGAGCGCCACCTCACGGGCGGCCGTCACCGCGTACGACGCCTGGCTCGCGCCACCGCCGAGCTCGGCGGAGGTGTACGTGTTGAAGTCGCAGTACCCGCACCGCACCCGGCAGAACGGCACGTGCAGGTAGACGCCGAACGCACGCTCGTCGGACCCCATCGCCGCGGAGGCCGGCAGCGCGCCGTCCTCGGGCGCGGGCTCGCCGTCCGGGAGCGCTGGCATGCGGCCATCGTGCCATCCGGTCGCGCGCCGTTGCTTCGAGCGCGCTCCAGGTTCTAGCGTCCGGCGCCATGACCATCGCCGTGGACGACCGGACCTACACCATCGACGAGGTCGGCGAGCTCACCGGCCTCACCCCGCACACGCTGCGCTACTACGAGCGGATCGGGCTGCTCGAGCCCGTGCCGCGCGCCGTCAGCGGCCACCGTCGCTACACCGAG
>CAZFTZ010000336.1:0-8635 GCA_964521875.1 uncultured Cellulomonas sp.
ACGACCGTCTACCACGAGGGCGTCCCGGGCCATCACCTGCAGGTCGGCACCGCGGTGGTCAACCGCGAGGAGCTGAACGACTACCGCCGGCTGGCGTCGTGGACGTCCGGCCACGGCGAGGGCTGGGCCCTCTACGCCGAGCGGCTGATGGCGGACCTCGGCTTCCTCGACGACGACGGCGACCGGCTCGGCATGCTCGACGGCCAGCGGATGCGCGCCACCCGCGTCGTGTTCGACATCGGCGTCCACCTGGGCCTGCCCGCGCCGGAGGAGTACGGCGGCGGCACGTGGGACGCGGACAAGGGCTGGGAGCTGCTGAACCGCAACGTGCACATGGCCGAGGGCTTCAACCGGTTCGAGTGGACGCGCTACCTCGGCTGGGCCGGGCAGGCGCCGTCCTACCTCGTCGGGCAGCGGCTGTGGCTCGAGATCCGGGAGAAGGCGCGTGCCGCGGCGGTGGCCGCCGGCGAGGAGTTCGACCTGCCCGCGTTCCACTCCCGCGCGCTCAACCTCGGCTCGGTGCCGCTCGAGGTGCTGGCGAAGGTCGTCTGACCGGTCGTCCGGGCCACGGCGCCCGGCGAGCCCACGCCGTCCGTGGGTTCGTCGGGCGCTGCCGTGGTGGCGGCCTACGCGAAGAGGCTGCCGCCGTACCGCACCACGATCATCACGACGATGAGCACGCAGAACGCCAGGGTGACCAGCCAGTCGCTGCCGGAGGCGACGAACCGGCGCATGCCGGGGGTGGACGGCAGGTTGCCGTCGCGCACGTTGACCCGGGTGAGGCCGGCCCACACCAGCGTCGTGGTGAACGTGATGAGCAGGCACCACGGGCACAGCGCGTGGATGCGGAAGTACGACTGGCTGAACAGCCACAGCGCGAAGAACAGACCGATCGTGTAGAGCGCCTGCGCGCCGAGCATGATGAGCCGCGGGAACCGCACGCCGAGCAGCATCGAGACCGAGATCGTCAGCACGATCGTCTCGAAGAAGATGCCGAGGAACGCGTTCGGGAAGCCGAGCAGGTGCGCCTGCCGGGTGCGGGCGACCTGGCCGCAGCTGATCACCGTGTTGAGGTCGCAGGAGAACGAGGCGTTCGGGTCGGCGGCGAGCTGCCAGGCCTCGATCGACAGCACGAACGACGCGACCAGGCCGAGCACGCCGCTGACGATCATCTCGGTCGCGGTGCGGCGGTGCCAGGCGGGCGGCGCCGGACGCAGCAGGTCGGGGTCGTCGAGCTCGAGCTCGTCGTCGTACTCGGACTCGTCGAGCTCGTCCACGTCGGTCGCCTCGCCCATCACCCCTCCTGATCGGCCCGCCCCTCCCGACCCGCTCGGCCGGCAGACCATTGTGCCCCGCCCCGCCTGTGAGCACCCAGGACCCGCGGGTGCGTAGGGTGCGAGCGTGACCCGGCTGCTGCTCGCCTCCGCCTCACCCGCCCGACGAGCGACGCTGCGGGCGGCCGGGATCGAGCCGGTGGTCGCGGTCTCCGACGTCGACGAGCACGACGTGCTGGCGGACGCCGCCGCCACCGCGGGGCCGCTGTCGCCGGCCGACGCGGTGCTGGTCCTGGCCCGCGCGAAGGCGCAGGACGTCGCGGTCAAGCTGGCCCAGCACCCGCAGACGCGCGACCTCGTGGTGCTCGGGTGCGACTCGATGCTCGAGTTCGACGGCGAGGTGCTGGGCAAGCCGGCCGACGCCACCGATGCCGTCGCCCGTTGGCGGGCGATGCGCGGACGCTCCGGGGTGCTGCACACCGGTCACTGGCTGATCGACGCCAGGCCCGGCGACGGCACGGGCGCGGCCCTCGGCGAGACGGCCTCCACCACGGTCTGGTTCGCGGACGCGTCCGACGAGGAGATCGACGCGTACGTCGCGACCGAGGAGCCGCTGCGGGTGGCTGGTGCGTTCACCGTGGACGGGTTGGGCGGGCCGTTCGTCGAGCGCATCGACGGCGACTACCACACGGTCGTCGGGCTGTCGTTGCCGCTGCTGCGCCGGCTGCTGGCCGCGCTCGGGGTGCCGATCACGTCGCTCTGGGTCGCCTGACCCGTTCGTCGGAACCCCACAAACGCCCGTGCCCGCGGGTGGGTGCGGCCGCCAACCTCGCGCCGGAACGCTCGCGTTACGGTGGACCGTGCCCGCGATCACCAAGGTCCTCGTCGCCAACCGTGGCGAGATCGCCGTCCGCGTGGCCCGGGCCTGCAGGGACGCAGGGCTGAGCGCCGTCGCCGTCTACGCCGACCAGGACCGCGAGGCGCTCCACGTCACGCTGGCCGACGAGGCCTACGCGCTCGACGGCGCGCGCGCGGCGGACACCTACCTCGACGTCGACAAGTTGTTGGACGTCGCACGCCGCTCCGGAGCAGACGCCGTGCACCCGGGTTACGGGTTCCTCGCCGAGAACGCGACGTTCGCGCAGGCCGTGATCGACGCCGGGTTGGTGTGGATCGGTCCGCCGCCGGCGGCCATCGCCGCGCTCGGGGACAAGGTGAGCGCGCGCGCGATCGCCCGCCGGGCCGGGGCACCGTTGGTCCCAGGGACCGACGCGCCGGTCACGCTGGCACAGGTCCACGAGTTCGCCGGCGTCCACGGGCTGCCGGTGGCGATCAAGGCGGCCTTCGGCGGCGGTGGGCGCGGGCTGAAGGTCGCGCGCTCGTACGACGAGATCGACGAGGCCTACGAGTCGGCGGTGCGTGAGGCCACCGCGGCGTTCGGGCGGGGCGAGTGTTTCGTCGAGCGCTACCTCGACCGGCCGCGGCACGTGGAGACCCAGTGCCTGGCCGACGAGCACGGCACGGTCGTCGTCGTCTCGACCCGCGACTGCTCGCTGCAGCGCCGCCACCAGAAGCTGGTCGAGGAGGCGCCGGCGCCGTTCCTGTCGTCCGCCCAGATCGACGAGCTGACGACCGCGTCCATCGCGATCTTGCGCGAGGCCGGCTACGTCGGTGCCGGGACGTGCGAGTTCCTCGTCGCCGCCGACGGGACGATCTCGTTCCTCGAGGTGAACACCCGGCTGCAGGTGGAGCACCCGGTGACCGAGGAGGTCACCGGGATCGACCTGGTCCGGGAACAGCTCCGGGTCGCCGCGGGCGAGCCGCTCGGCTACACGTCGGTGGCGACGCGCGGGCACGCGATCGAGTTCCGGATCAATGGCGAGGACCCGGCGGCCGGCTTCCTCCCGGCACCCGGCAAGGTGACGCGGTTGCGCTTCCCCACCGGCCCCGGGGTGCGCGTCGACACCGGCGTGGTGGAGGGCGACACCGTCTCCGGCGCGTTCGACTCGATGCTCGCCAAGGTGATCGTCACCGGCGCCACGCGGCGCCAGGCGCTGGAGCGGTCGCGGCGGGCCCTGGCCGAGCTGGACGTCGCCGGGATCCCGACCGTGCTGCCGTTCCACCGCGCGGTGGTCGACGACCCGGCGTTCGCGCCGGCGTCCGACGACACCCCGTTCTCGGTGCACACGCGCTGGATCGAGACGTCGTTCGCGGACCGGCTGGCGGGTCTCTCGTCGGCGCCCGCGCCGGCGGAGGCGGCCGAGGACGGCGGGCTGGAGCGTGTCGTCGTCGAGGTGGGCGGCAAGCGGCTCGAGGTGGTGCTCCCGGCGGGGCTCGCCCTGGCGCGCGGCGGTGCCGGCCGGGGACGGCCGGTGCCCGTGCAGCGGCGGGTGCGCCGGCCGGTCGCGCGCTCGTCGGGCAACGGCACCACGCTGACCTCGCCGATGCAGGGCACCATCGTCAAGGTGGCCGTCGCCGAAGGGTCGACGGTAGCCGAGGGGGACCTGGTGGTCGTCCTCGAGGCGATGAAGATGGAGCAGCCGCTGCTGGCGCACCGCTCCGGTACCGTCACGGCGCTGGCGGCCGACGTCGGTGCGACGGTGGCCGCGGGCACGGCGATCTGCGACATCGTCTAGAGCACCGACCCACCGCCCCCCGCCGAGGTTGGTTCGTCGGCTCCGGCCGGGGCACCGAACCCGTACCGTCGGGTGCGTGAGCGAGGTACCGCCCCGGGAGAGGCTCCATCGCGGTCCGGGCGACGCGTGGGTGCAGTGCCGGTGCGGGCTGCGCCACTGGGGGCTGTTCGGAGCGGCCGGCCTGCTGCTGGTGCGCCGCTCGCCCACCGGCGCGGCGACCGGCGTGGTGCTGCAGCACCGCGCGACATGGAGCGACCAGGGTGGCACGTGGGCGCTGCCCGGCGGAGCGCTGGGCACCGGCGAGTCGGCCGTCGACGGCGCGCTGCGCGAGGCGCACGAGGAGGCGGGCGTCGCGCCGGAGTCGGTCGGCATCCGGGGCGAGCACGTGCTGGACCACGTCGACTGGCGCTACACCACGGTGATCGCCGACGAGCTCGTCCGCGTCGACCCGGTCGCCACCGACGCCGAGAGCGTCGAGGTGCGCTGGGTGCCGCTCGACGAGGTGACCGCGCTGCCGCTGCACCCGGCCTTCGCCGCCGCCTGGCCGATCCTTCGCGCCGACATCACCGCCAGGTCCTGACCGCGTCTCACGTCGCGAGACCCTGTTTTCGCAACATCCGTGTGTTGTATTGTCTCCGCCGTTAGGTAAGGCTCACCTCACCACGACGGAGCGGCGACATGCTGGCGAACTTCCTCATCGGGCTCCGTGAGGGCCTGGAGGCCGCGCTCGTCGTCGGGATCCTCGTCGCCTACCTCGTCCGGCTGAACCGCCGCGACCTGCTGCCCGCGCTGTGGACCGGGGTCGCCGCCGCCGTCGCGATCGCCCTGGCGTTCGGCGCCCTGCTGACGTTCGGCCCGCAGGGCCTGAGCTTCGAGGCGCAGGAGGCGATCGGCGGCTCGCTGTCGATCGTCGCGGTGGGACTGGTCACCTGGATGATCTTCTGGATGGCACGCACCGCCCGCCACCTCAAGGGCGACCTGCAGCACCAGCTCGACGGCGCCGTCGTGGCCGGCAGGCGCGCGGTGCTCGTCATCGCGCTGCTGTCGGTCGGGCGGGAAGGCCTGGAGACAGCGCTGTTCCTCTGGGCAGGCGCGCAGGCCGCCGGCACCACTGACGCCGGACCGCTCGTCGGCGCGGTCGTCGGGATCGCAGTCGCCGTGGTGCTCGGCTGGGCGCTCGCCAAGGGTGCGATCCGGCTCGACCTGCGACGGTTCTTCGGCTGGACCGGTGTGTTCCTGGTCCTGGTCGCCGCCGGGATCCTCGCCTACGGCGTCCACGACCTGCAGGAGGCCGGCCTCCTGCCGGGACTCAACAGCCTCGCGTTCGACGTCTCGCAGGTCGTGGCGCCGACGAGCTGGTACGGCACGCTCCTCAAGGGCGTCCTCAACTTCTCCCCCGCGACGACGTGGCTCCAGGCCGTCGTCTGGGTCGCGTACGTCGTGCCGGTCATGGCGTTCTTCGTCCGCACCGCCTGGGCCCCGGTTCGTCCCGCAGCGCCCGCCCCCGCCCAACAGCAGCAGCCCGCCGCCGTCAGCGCCGCCTGAGCGCGCCCGCGTCGAGCCCACTCCCGAGGAGATCCATGTCCCGCACCGTCCCCGTCACGCTCGTCGGCGCCGGCCTCGTCGTGCTCGCCCTCGCCGGGTGCGTCTCCAACGCCAAGCCGGCGAGCGGCACCGCGGGCGCGATCACCGTCACCTCGACGGCCGACTCGTGCGACCTGTCCACCACCACGGCGCCGAGCGGCACGCTGACCTTCGCCGTGTCGAACACCGGCAGCGACGTCACCGAGTTCTACCTGCTCGCGTCCGACGGCCTGCAGGTGATCTCCGAGGTGGAGAACGTCGGCCCGGGCCTGTCGCGCGACCTCGTGGTGCAGGCGCGGCCCGGCTCGTACATCGCGTCCTGCAAGCCCGGCATGGTGGGCGACGGCATCCGCCACGACTTCACGGTGACCGACTCCGGCGTGGCGGTCGGCCCCACCGGCGACACCGCGGACCAGCTCGCCGCGGCCGAGACGTCGTACATCGCCTACGTCAAGGACCAGGTGGGCGCCCTGGTCACCGCGACCCAGGACTTCGCGGCCGCAGTCACCGCCGGGGACGACGAGAAGGCCCGCACCTTGTACCCGCAGGCGCGCGCCCACTACGAGCGCGTCGAGCCGGTCGCCGAGTCGTTCGGCGACCTCGACCCGCTGCTCGACGCGCGCGAGGCCGACCTGACCGACGGCCAGGCGTGGAGCGGCTGGCACCTGCTAGAGAAGGACCTCTGGCCCCCGGCCGGGACCGGCTACACCCCGCTGACCGCCGAGCAGCTCACGGCCGCGACCGACGACCTCGTCGCCAACACCGCGAAGCTGAACTCCCTCGTGACCGACCCGTCGTTCACCTTCGAGGCGTTCCAGATCACCAACGGTGCCAAGTCGCTGCTCGACGAGGTCGCCACCGGCAAGGTCACCGGCGAGGAGGAGACCTGGTCCCACACCGACCTGTGGGACTTCCAGGCCAACGTCGACGGCGCCCGGATCGCGTACCAGGTGGTCGCCGACGTCGTCCGCGCCGAGAACCCGTCGCTCGCCGACGAGCTCGACCAGCGGTTCACCGCGCTGGACGGTCTGCTGGGTCAGTACGGCTCGATCGACACCGGCTTCACGGCGTACGACGAGCTCACCGCCGACCAGGTCAAGGCGCTCGCCGCCGCCGTGGACGCACTGTCCGAGCCGCTGTCGCAGCTCACCACGACGATCACGGGAGCCTGACGACGTCCGGACTCCCGCCCGAGCCGCGTCCCGCCGTCCATCCCGATCCGGACGGCGGGATCGCGCCGTCCTCGGCTCCCGCCGCGGGACCGGTCGAGTCGGCCCCTCGTGGCGTGCCCGTCTCCCCACCCGAGCCCGGCTCGGACCCGTCTTCCGTCGAGCGCACCGACCCCGCCGCGCCCTGCGCGCGCCGCGAGTGGACCGTCAGCCGGCGGGCGTTCCTCGGGCTCGGCGGTGCGCTGGCCGTCGGCGGTGCGGCGATCGGGGTCGGCGGCGACCGGCTCGCCACCCGCGTCACCGCCGGTGGCACGACGAAGCCGGGTCTGGTCCCGTTCACCGGAGCACACCAGGCCGGCATCGTCACGCCCGCCCAAGACCGCATGTACACCGCGGCGTTCGACCTGACGACGACCTCTCGCGACGACCTCGTCGGGCTGCTGCGGCAGTGGACGGTCATCGCCGCGCGGCTCACCCAGGGCCTGCCGGCCGGTCCGTTCGGTCCCGCGTCCGGGCCGTACGACGCACCGCCCGACGACACCGGCGAGGCGGCCGACCTGCCGCCGGCGAACCTGACGATCACCGTCGGCTTCGGCAGGTCGTTGTTCGTCGGGACCGGTGGCGAGGACCCGTTCGGGCTCGCCGCGCGGCTGCCCGGTGGGCTCGTGGTGCTGCCGCACTTCTCCGGCGACCAGCTCGACCCGGCACGCAGCGACGGCGACCTCGTCGTGCAGGCCTGCGCCGACGACCCGCAGGTGGCGGTGCACGCGATCCGCAACCTGTCGCGCGCGGCCTTCGGGATCGCGGCGATCCGCTGGACCCAGCTCGGCTACGGCCGCACGTCGTCGACCTCCACCTCGCAGAGGACGCCGCGGAACCTGTTCGGTTTCAAGGACGGCACCGCCAACGTCAAGGCCGAGGAGACCACCGCGCTCGAGGATCACGTCTGGGTGCCGGCGAGCGCCGCGGCCGACGACGCCACCGACTCCTCCTGGCTCACCGGGGGCTCCTACCTCGTCGCGCGTCGCATCCGGATGCACATCGAGACGTGGGACCGCACGTCGCTGCAGGAGCAGGAGGGCATCGTCGGGCGGAACAAGGGCGAGGGCGCCCCCCTCTCCGGCGGCAGCGAGTTCACCGAGCCCGACTTCACGATCGCCGGGCGCGGTGGCACACCGCTCATCGCCACCGACTCGCACGTCCGGCTGGCTCACCCGACGACGAACGACGGTGTGCGCATGCTGCGCCGCGGCTACAACTTCACCGACGGCAACGACTCGCTCGGACGGCTGGACGCCGGGCTGTTCTTCGTCGCGTTCGTGCGTGACCCGCGCACCCACTACATCCCGATGCAGACCAGGATCTCCGCGCGGGACGCGATGATGGAGTACCTGGTCCACACCGGCTCCGGGCTGTGGGCCGTGCCACCCGGCATCGCCGACGGCTCGCTGCCCCTCGGCTCCGACGGGACCCCGACCGCCACCACCGACGGCCCGTTCTGGGGCGAGGCACTCTTCACCTGAGGGTGCCGCGAGGCATGGCCTCCGCCCTGAATCGGTCAGCTCGTCAGCAGCGCGAGCAAGTCGTCCGGAGGATGCTCGGCCACCCGCGATCTGCCAGGCGTGGCAGTCCCTCGCGGATCTGCCGGGAGCGTGACCGACTCGACGCCGCGGGCCGCACCGCCTGCGACTTCACACGCCATTCCGCCTCCGGCTTCGAGCGCCGTTCCGCCTCCGGTCTCGACCGCGGGCGTGGTTGTGCTGCCCGACTCGGCTGCGGGCGCTGGCCGGCCTCGCACCTCAGTTCCGGGCGTGGCGTCGCCGGTGCCCGACAGCACACCTCCGTACCGCCGACCGTCCGGGTGGCGGTGCTCGAAGGACCCGTCAGGCCTGCGTGTCACCTGGATGTTGCGGCGGTGGATCTCGTGGTGGTGGAAGGAGCAGTACGCGGCGCAGTTGGCCAGGTTCGTCAA
>CAZFTZ010000337.1:0-2733 GCA_964521875.1 uncultured Cellulomonas sp.
TCCGCGCGGGTGCGGCTGCAGGCGGAGGCCGAGGGCCTGGACCGGATCTTCCTGGACTTCGGCGCCGAGTGGCGCAACGCCGGCTGCTCGATGTGCCTGGGCATGAACCCGGACCAGCTCGCTCCTGGCGAGCGCGCCGCCTCGACGTCGAACCGCAACTTCGAGGGCAGGCAGGGCAAGGGTGGCCGGACCCACCTGGTCAGCCCGCTGGTCGCGGCCGCCACGGCGATCCGCGGCACGCTCTCCTCGCTCGCCGACCTCGACCTGCCGGAGGGCACGACGATCGACGGCACTCCGCTGACCCCGCTCGACCCTCGCCTGCTGGTGCAGGTCTGAAAGGCGCACGACGATGGAGAAGTTCACCCAGCACACCGGCGTCGGCGTCCCGCTGCGCCGCAGCAACGTCGACACCGACCAGATCATCCCGGCGGTCTACCTCAAGCGGATCACCCGCACCGGCTTCGAGGACGCCCTGTTCGTCTCGTGGCGGGCCGACCCGTCGTTCGTCCTCAACCAGGACGCCTACCGGAACGGCTCGGTGCTCGTCGCCGGCCCGGACTTCGGCACCGGCTCGTCGCGCGAGCACGCGGTGTGGGCGCTCAAGGACTACGGCTTCCGGGTGGTGCTGTCGCCGCGGTTCGCGGACATCTTCCGCGGCAACGCCGGCAAGCAGGGCCTGGTCGCCGCGACGGTCTCGCCGGAGGACGTCGAGCTGATCTGGAAGATCCTCGAGACGCGTCCGGGCACCGAGGTGACGGTCGACCTCGTCGGCCGCACCGCGACCTGCGACGACGTCGTGGTGCCGATCGGCGTCGACGACTACACCCGCTGGCGGCTGATGGAGGGGCTCGACGACATCGGCCTGACCCTCCAGCACGAGGGCGACATCACGGCGTACGAGGCGGCGCGTGAGTCGTGGCGGCCGAAGACCCTGCCTGCCAAGCACCTGCCGTCGTTGCCGGTGGCCCCCGCCCGGCCGGTGGTCCCGCTGGCGCTCGGCCCGACGCGCTCCGCCTGACCGCGCGTCTCGAGCCGCGGGGGTCGTCGGGCCCCGCTACGGTGGGCGCACGACGAAGGAGGCCCGTGATGGTCAGCAAGTCGCAGCTCGCCGAGCGCATCGCCGCGCGCGGCGCGTCCCACGCCCAGGCCGCGCACGCGGTCGACGCGGTGCTCGGTGAGATCACCGCCGCGCTCGCCGCGGGGGAGAAGGTCACGCTCGTCGGCTTCGGCTCGTTCGAGCCGGTGGCCCGGGCCGCCCGCACCGCCCGCAACCCGCGCACCGGCGAGACCGTCCCGGTCGCCGCGGCGACGGTGCCGCGGTTCCACGCGGGCGTCGGGCTGAGGGCGGCGGTGGACGGTGGCTCGGTGTCGCTGGGGGCGGTCGGATCGCTCGCGGACCGGCCGGCGAAGGTCGTCGGGCTCACGGCGGTTGCGACCGCCGAGAAGCCGGCCAAGGCCGGCAAGCCGGCGAAGCCCGCCAAGGACGTCAAGGTGGGCAAGAAGGCGGAGAAGGCCGACAAGTCCAAGGGCAAGGACGCCAAGGCCAAGAAGTCCGGCAAGAGGAAGTGAGACCTCCACGCCACCTGTGAGGGTTTCGCACGGATCGGCCGGCGCGCGGCCGTCGTGGTGCGGGTATCAGGTGGCGTGGGAGACGATGAGGCCATGGACGACCTGCTCTACGTCGACGGAGGCAACCCCCTCTCCGGTGAGATCACCGTGCGGGGCGCGAAGAACTTCGTCTCCAAGGCGATGGTGGCGGCCCTGCTGGGCGAGACGCCGAGCGTGCTGCGCAACGTGCCCGAGATCCGTGACGTGCAGGTGGTGTCGTCCCTGCTCGAGCTGCACGGTGTGCGTGTCGAGCGCGACGCCGAGGCCGGCACCGTCCGCATCGACCCTTCCCAGGTGGAGTCGGCGGTCGTCGCGGACATCGACACCCTCGCCGGGTCCAGCCGGATCCCGATCCTGTTCTGCGGCCCGCTGCTGCACCGGCTCGGCGAGGCGTTCATCCCCGACCTCGGCGGCTGCCGCATCGGCGACCGGCCGATCAACTACCACCTCGACATCCTGCGGCAGTTCGGTGCCGTGGTGGACAAGCGGGACAACGGGATCCACATCCTGGCGCCCGACGGGTTGACCGGCACCAAGGTCGCCCTGCCGTACCCCAGCGTCGGCGCCACCGAGCAGCTGCTGCTGACCGCGGTGCGCGCCGAGGGCAAGACGGAGCTGTCCGGCGCGGCGATCGAGCCCGAGATCATGGACCTGATCAACGTCCTGCAGAAGATGGGCGCGATCATCTCGGTCGACACCGACCGCGTGATCCGCATCGAGGGCGTCGACCGGCTGAACGGCTTCTCGCACACGGCGCTCGCGGACCGGATCGAGGCGGCCAGCTGGGCGTCGGCGGCGCTGGCGACCGGTGGCGACATCGTCGTCCGCGGCGCGACGCAGCCGGAGATGACGACCTTCCTCAACACGTTCCGCAAGGTCGGCGGCGAGTTCGTCGTCGAGGACGACGGCATCCGGTTCTACCACCCGGGCGGCGACCTGCACTCGATCCAGCTCGAGACGGACGTGCACCCCGGGTTCATGACGGACTGGCAGCAGCCGCTCGTCGTCGCCCTGACGCAGGCGCGCGGCCTGTCGATCGTCCACGAGACGGTGTACGAGAACCGGTTCGGGTTCGTCGACGCGCTCGTCGGGATGGGCGCGACGATCCAGGTCTACAAGGAGTGC
>CAZFTZ010000338.1:0-4304 GCA_964521875.1 uncultured Cellulomonas sp.
TCGGGGTTCCCCTGGGGGGGGCCCGGGGCGCCTGGTGCCCCGGGGCCCCGCTCGACTCGGGCGGGCTACCCGAGCGCCGCCCACTTCTCGAACGGCAGCTCGGACAGCGCGATGATCCCCGCTGCGGAGGCGGCGTCCGGCAACGCGGTGGGCGAGGCCGGGACGGCGGCCTTCGCCAGCGCGATCGCCTGCCGCACCTGGTCCGTCAGGGCCGGGTCGTCCACCAGGCTCGCCAGGTGCATGAGCGACCGCAGGTAGATGACGTCGAACTTGGAGATCCCGTACCCGCCGGCCCGCTCGAAGTAGTCCATCGACAGCCGTGCGAACCGGACGGCCCGCGAGAGCGGGAACCGGGCCTCGTCGACGGCGTCGAGCTGCACCATCGACTCCAGCACCTCGCCCTGGCCGTAGGTGTAGATCGTCCGGTCGACCTGGCCGTCGCCCATGACCTTGTCGAAGTACAAGCCGGTCGCGGGGTCGCGCAGCCCTTGCATCCAGGCGAACACGTCCTCGGCGGTGCCGACGTAGCTCTCGTCGCCGAAGCCGACCAGGTACACCCCGACGAGCGACGGGATGGCCGTCGCGTTGGAGACGAGGCACTCGTCCCGGTTGGACTCGGTGGTGAACAGCACCTTCCAGTAGCCGGCGCCGTCGTAGGCCGCGCGCTGCGTGGAGAACAGGTCGACGATCTGCTTCGCGCGCGCGACGTAGGCCTCGTTGCCGGTCCGGGCGTACTGGTGCAGCAGCAGCTGGGCCATCCAGAGGTTGTCGTCGACGTACCGGTCAGGGGCGGTGAGGCCGATGCCCTTCGTCGCGTTGTAGCCCGCGGGATACCCGGCCGGCGACGCGTCCCAGTAGGTGTCCATGGCGTCCACCGCCTGGCTCAGCACCGCGGCGGGATCGACGCTCGAGGCGTCGCCCAAGGTCGCGGCGATGTCCAGCATGTTCAGCACCTGGAACTGGTGCCAGGCGGTGGCGAAGCCGCTCGGCGACCCCAGGTCGTCGACGTAGTAGCCGTCCCGCAGGTGGAACTCCCGGTAGGTGCGCAGCCACGCCTCGTCGGCGTCGTAGGACCGGAAGTCGAACGCCGGGGCACCCTGCGTGACGGTCTGCACGTTGCGCGCCGCGAGTGCCGAGATGTCGGCGATGGCGCCGACGTTCGGCAGGATCGTGGCGGACAGCACCGCCGCCACGGCGAGCGAGCCACCGCACGCGCGACCCGCTGTCCCACCGGTGGTCCGTGCCCGCTGCAACGCCCACGCGGCGTCGAGGGCGCCGACGGGTGTGCTCTCCGACCCGCCGCGTCGCAGGGGCAACCGTAAGCGAATGACGACCCCTCCCCCGATGCCGCGACGGCGCTTGCCCCGGTCCGTCCCGGGCCGCTCGACGACGTGCCAGGCGCCTCCCGGAGCTGCGTCCGCGGGGTCCTGATCCGGTGCGTCGTCATCGAGTCGTCGGAGAGTTGAACACACGTCCGGCTCGATTGCAAGGAACTCGCAAAACATCACCCACAGTTAGGTCATGTTTACGTCACGCGGAGCCGCCGGGACTCGCTGCGGACCGCAGACAGGCGCCAAGGAACGAGGGAGCGTGCCCTCCGCATCGCGCCGACAGCGCCACAAGCACGGGCCCGATGTCCGAGCGCACCGCCGAGATCACCGGCCGGCAGGTCGAGGCGCTCGCGCTGGTCGCGTCCTGCTGCGGAGGAGTGGACTGCGGCTGCCACGTGACTGCCCCGGACGTCGAGTTCTGACGAGCGCTGCCACGGTCGAGAGGAACCGGTCGGACACGGTCGGGCTGGCGGGATTTGAACCCACGACCCCTTGACCCCCAGTCAAGTGCGCTACCAAGCTGCGCCACAGCCCGCTGGCCCCGCAGGGCCGTCCCGAATGCTACCCCACACGAGACGACCCGCCGGGACGCTCGTCGGGCATCGGGCGCCGGACACACGCCGCCGGGACACCGGCCCGCTGCCGCGCCGACCGGCCACGCCACCAATACGGTGAGCCCATGCGCTTCGACTACGACTACGTCATCGTCGGCGGCGGGATGGCGGCGGACGCCGCCGCGCGGGGCATCCGGGAGGTGGACCCGGACGGGAGCATCGCGATCCTCGGCGAGGAGGCCGACCCGCCCTACGAGCGGCCGCCGCTGTCCAAGGATCTCTGGCGCGACCCGGCCGGCCACGAGCCGTTCCTCGGCACCGACGAGGCCGCGGGGGCGCAGCTCCACCTGTCGACTCGCGTCACCGGCGTCGACCGCGGCGCGCGCACCGTCACCGCGGACGACGACCGCTACGGCTACCGCTCCCTGCTGCTCGCGACCGGCGGCCGGCCGCGCGAGCTCAACCTCGGCCCGTCGCAGCAGGTCGTGTACTACCGCACCATCGGCGACTACCACCGCGCCCGCGCGCTCGCCGGCGGCGACGTCGTCGTGGTGGGCGGAGGCTTCGTCGGCACGGAGCTCGCGGCAGGGCTCGCGATGGCAGGCGCGACGGTCACGTTCCTCGTGCCCGACGACGAGGTGGGCGCCCGCCAGTACCCACCCGGGCTGACGGCCCGCATCCGCCAGGCGTTCGACGAGCACCGGGTCGACGTGCGCACGGACACCCGAGCGCGCTGGCTCGAGCGCTCGTCGGTCGGCACCGTGACGGTGCACGCCGAGACCGGCGGCACGCCGGTGTCGTTCGCCGCCGACGGCGTGGTCCTCGGCCTGGGCATCGAGCCGAACGTCGAGCTGGCGCAGGCCAGCGGGCTGCCCGTGGAGGACGGCATCGTCGTCGACCGGTTCCTGCGCACGGTCGACCCGGCCGTGTTCGCCGCGGGCGACGTCGCCAGCTACCCGGATGCGATCCTGGGCCGGCGCCGGGTGGAGCACGTCGACCAGGCGACGGTCTCGGGCCGTGCGGCCGGGCGGGCGATGGCCGCGTCGCTGACGGGGCAGCCGCTGGAGCCGTATAGCCACACCCCGTTCTTCTACTCGGACATCTTCGACCTCGGCTACGAGGCCGTCGGCCACCTCGATGCCGCCGCGTCGGTCTTCGAGGACTGGGCGGTGCCCGACGAGACCGGCGTCGTCTACTACGCCGACCAGGACGCGCTGGTGGGCGTGCTGCTGTGGAACGTCTGGGACTCCACCGACGCCGCCCGGGCCCTGCTCGCCCGGTACCACGAGCCGGGCTCGCTGCCGGACCCGTCCGTGCTGCGCGGTGCCATCACCGCCGGCTGATCAGCGCTTGCGCTTCTCCCGCACCCGCACCGACACCACGATCGGCGACCCCTCGAACCCGAACGTCTCGCGCAGTCGCCGCTCGATGTACCGCCGGTAGCCCGGGTCCAGGAAGCCCGTGGCGAAGACGACGAACCGCGGCGGGCGCGTCGACGCCTGCGTCGCGAACAGGATGCGGGGCTGCTTGCCGCCGCGCAACGGGTGCGGGTGCGCGGCGACCAGCTCCCCGAGGAAGGCGTTGAGCCGGCCCGTCGGCACGCGCGTGTCCCACGACGACAGCGCGGTCTCCAGCGCCGGCACCAGCCGGTCCGCGTGCCACCCGGTGCGCGCCGAGACGTTCACCCGCGGCGCCCACTGCACCTGCACCAGGTCCTGCTCGATCTCGCGCTCGAGGTAGTAGCGCCGCTCGTCGTCCATCAGGTCCCACTTGTTGTAAGCGATGACCAGCGCCCGGCCGGCGTCCACGACCTGCTGGATGACGCGGGTGTCCTGCTCGGTGAGGGTCTCCGAGGCGTCGACGAGCACGACGGCGACCTCGGCCTTCTCGATCGCGGCCTGGGTGCGCAGCGAGGCGTAGAAGTCGGCGCCCGTGGTCTGGTGCACCCGCCGTCGGATACCGGCGGTGTCGACGAAGACGTACGGGATCCCCTTGAGCTCGACGAGCTCGTCGACGGGGTCGCGCGTGGTGCCGGCGACCTCGTCCACCACGACCCGCTCGGCCCCCGCGAGCTGGTTGAGCAGCGAGGACTTCCCCCCGTTCGGGCGCCCGACGAGCGCCACGCGGCGCGGTCCCTCGGGCACGGCGCCGCCGAACGCCGACTCGTCGGGCAGCGCCTCGAGGACGGCGTCCAGGAGGTCACCGGTGCCGCGTCCGTGCAGCGCCGACACCGGGTACGGCTGCCCCAGGCCGAGACCCCACAGCGACGCGGCCTCCGCCTCGACCGACGGGCCGTCCACCTTGTTCGCCGCGAGCACCACGGGCTTGCCGGAGCGGCGCAGCAGCCGCACCACCTGCTCGTCGGTGTCGGTGATCCCGACGGTCGCGTCGACGACGAACAGCACGGCGTCGGCCTCGG
>CAZFTZ010000339.1:0-4604 GCA_964521875.1 uncultured Cellulomonas sp.
CCGAACTGCGCCTGCGCGAAGCCCAGCTCCTGCTCCGAGCTGCGCAGCTGGTCGTCGATGGCGACCAAGGCGGAGCCGGCGCGGCGGTCCAGCTCGGCGGTCGGCAGCGCCGCGAGCTCGTCGGGCGAACCGGGCGCCCCGGCGAGCTGGGCCGGGGACTTCCGGCGGGTGGCGAGCGTCACCCCGAGGATCACCAAGCCGCCGACGACGACCAGCCCGACGAGCAGCAGCGAGCCGGCGCCCGGGCCCGACGAGGTCGCGGTGTCGGTGACGGCACCGTCGGAGCCGGACCCGGAGCCTGCGGAGCTCGCCGCCGCCTCGCGCAGCCCGTCGGCGGCGGTCACCGCGGCACCCGCCCAGTCCTCGCCGCGCAGCACCTGCCCGACCTTCTCCGACAGCGCCTGCATCTCGTCGGACGTGACGTCGCCGTTCTCCTCCGGGGCGAGCGCGTAGCGGCGGGCCTCGGTCGCCACCGCGAGCACCACGTCGTCGGACCCCAGGCCGGAGGCCTTGGCCGTGGCCTGTGCCCAGTCCACCGGCTGCTCGCTGTCGAACGTCGGGACGTAGATCACGTAGAGCTGCAGCCCCGACGACGAGTTCAGCCGGTCCAGCGCAGCCTGGATCGTGGTGCGGTCGGAGTCGGTGAGCACCCCGGACTGGTCGGTGATCTCGCCAGCCCCGATGGTGACCGGAGGGGTGGCCGCGGCGGGCACGGTGGACAGGGCGAACAGGGCGGCGGTCAGCGCGAGGGCGCCCGACGTGCGCAGACCCCCCGCGAACCGTCGACGACGACCGGCATGCACGAGCACGAGTCTCGACCCCCCTTCGCACCGCCGCAACGACGATCGGGCCCGGTCGGTTCCCGGCGCGCTATGCCGGCTGCGGGTCGTCCTCGACCCGGCCGCGCACCGGCGGCGGTTCCAGGTGGTGCAGGTCGTGCGCGCCGTCGCGGCCGTCGAGCCGCCTGCGCAGCAGCACGGCGGCGGCGTGGTCCGCCAGCGCGTCGCCGGCCGAGCCGTACAGGTGGAACACCGAGTCCGCGCCGTGCCGCTTCAGCTCGGCGACGTCGTCGTCGTACCGCGCGACCGCCGCGACCTTGCCCTGGAAGCCGGCGGCCTTGAGCCGCGCCAGCGCGATGAGGTTGGCGTTGTGGAACGGCATCGCCAGCACGGCGACGCGGATCCGCCCGGCGCGCTGCACGCGGGCCCAGAACTCCAGGTCGGTCGCGTCGGCGCGCACCACCTCGTAGCCCTCGTCCTCCAGCTCGGCCACGCGGCGCCGGTCGTGCTCGACGCCGACGACGGACAGCCCGTACTCGTCGCGCAGCCGCGCGTAGGTCGCCGCCCCGACGCGGCCGAGCCCCAGCACCAGCGCGTCGGCGTCGCCGACGTCGACCAGCCGGTCGTCGGGGTGCAGCCTGTCCGAGTCGCGTGTCGGCAGCCAGGTGGACATCCGGGTCGCCAGCTCGACGCCGCGCCGGTTGACCACGGCCGACAGCGCGAAGCTGAAGGCGACGGCGAGCGAGACGACCACCACCCAGTGCTCGTCGAGCAGCCCGGTCTCCGCGCCGACGGCGGCGACGATGATGCCGAACTCCGAGTAGTTCGCCAGCACCAGCCCGGCGAGGAACGACGTGCGCGGCCGCAGCCGCATCAGCCACAGCAGCAGCGCGTAGGCGGCGACCTGGAACGGCAGCATGAGCAGCAGCACGAGTGCCAGGACGTCGTCGACCAGCGTCGGGGTCCCGTGCAGGCCGATCTGCACGAAGAACGCGACGAGCATCAGGTCCTTGAAGGTCATCAGCGACCGGGACAGCTCGCCCGCCTGCGGGTGGGAGGCCAGCAGCACGCCGACGACGAGCGCGCCGACGTCGCCGGAGATCCCGACGAGCTCGAACAGGCCGTAGCCGACGACGACCGCGACGAACACCCCGAACAGCGCCTGCAGCTCGCCGTGGCCCACCCGGTCCCAGACGCGGTGCAGCACCCAGCCGCCGGGGACCAGGGCCAGCAGCGCGAACGCCCACGGGCTCGGCGACTCCCCGGTGGACAGCGAGAGGAACACCACGGCGGCGACGTCCTGCATGACGAGCACGCCGACGGCGATCCGGCCGTACAGGGCGGTGGTGTCGGAGCGGTCGTCGAGCACCTTGACGACGAAGACCGTCGAGGAGAACGACAGTGCGAAGCCGACCAGCGCCAGCGACCCGAAGGGTGCGTCGCCGACGAGCGTGAAGCCGGCCACGGTCAGCAGCCCGAGGAACCCGATCGCGATGGCGACGCTGATCGCCAGGTGCAGCGTCGTCGTCAGCCAGATCTCCTTGCGCAGCAGCGTGCGCGGGTCGAGCTTGAGACCGATGGTGAACAGCAGCAGGGCGACGCCGAGGTCGGCGATGCCGGACAGGTAGGGCAGCTCGGGGGCGCCCCCGGCGCCCAGCGCGAAGCCCGCGACCAGGAAGCCGACGAGCGGCGGCAGCCGCAGCAGCACCGCGACCAGGCCACCGGCCAGGGCGGCTGCCAGGTAGAGCGCGGCTGCTGCCATGGTCGCCTCCCCGCCCGGTGCCAAGGTATTCCGGCCATTCTGCCAGGTGGGGACGCTGCCTGGTCAGGGCGGTGGCGAGATCAGGTGGTCGCGGGCAGCGCCGGGGTGACGTCGGTGTGGCCGACGTGGTCGCCGACGAAGAGGAGCGGCTCGTTCGCCACCGAGGCGAGGGCGTACGAGAACGTGTCGCCGAAGTTCAGGCGGGCGGGGTGCCCGGACTAGACCGACCTTCTACCAGGGTCTCAGGCGAACAGCTCCTCGGCGTCGACGATCGTGTACGCGTACCCCTGCTCGGCGAGGAACCGCTGCCGGTGGGCGGCGAAGTCCTGGTCGACGGTGTCGCGCGCGACGATCGCGTAGAAGTGCGCGGTGCGGCCGTCGCCCTTGGGGCGCATGATCCGGCCGAGCCGTTGCGCCTCCTCCTGGCGGCTGCCGAACGACCCGGACACCTGGACCGCGACCGACGCCTCGGGCAGGTCGATGGAGAAGTTCGCCACCTTGGAGACGACGAGCGTCGGGATCTCCCCGGTGCGGAACGCGGCGTAGAGCCGCTCCCGCTCGCGCTCGGTGGTCTCGCCGGTGATCAGCGGGGCGTCGAGGTGCTCCGCGAGCTCGTGGAGCTGGTCGAGGTACTGGCCGATGACGAGCGTGGGCTCGCCAGGGTGCCGCCTGACGATCTCGTCGACCACCCGCAGCTTGCCGGCCGCGGTGGCGGCGAGCCGGTAGCGCTCCTCGGGCTCGGCGACGGCGTAGGCCATCCGGTCGGCGTCCGGCAGGGTCAGCCGCACCTCGGTGCACACCGCCGGGGCGATGTAGCCCTGCGACTCGATGTCCTTCCAGGGGGCGTCGAACCGCTTGGGGCCGATGAGGCTGAACACCTCGTCCTCGCGGCCGTCCTCGCGCACCAGCGTCGCGGTGAGCCCGAGTCGTCGTCGGGCCTGCAGGTCGGCGGTCATCCGGAAGACGGGCGCGGGGAGCAGGTGGACCTCGTCGTACACGATGAGCCCCCAGTCCCGGGCGTCGAGCAGCTCGAGGTGCGGGTACATGCCCTTCCGCTTGACGGTGAGCACCTGGTACGTCGCGATGGTCACCGGCCGGATCTCCTTGCGGGAGCCGGAGTACTCGCCGATCTCGTCGGGCGTCAGCGACGTGCGCCTGATCAGCTCGTCGCGCCACTGCCTGGCGCTGACGGTGTTGGTGACCAGGATGAGCGTCGTCGTCCCGGAGCGGGCCATCGCCCCGGCGCCGACGAGCGTCTTGCCCGCGCCGCAGGGCAGCACGACGACCCCGGACCCGCCGTGGAAGAACCCGTCGATCGCCTGCTGCTGGTAGGGGCGCAGCGCCCAGCCGTCCTGCGCCAGCTCGATCGGGTGCTTCTCGCCGTCGACGTAGCCGGCGAGGTCCTCGGCGGGCCAGCCCAGCTTGACCAGCACCTGCTTGAGGTGGCCGCGCTCGGACGGGTGCACCGCGACGTCGGTCTCGTCGATGCGCGCGCCGAGCAGGCCGGCGGTCCGCTTGGACCGCATCACCTCGGCGAGCACCGCGCGGTCCAGGGCGTGCAGCACCAGGCCGTGCGCCGGGTCGGCGACGAGCTGCAGCCGGCCGTAGCGGCCCATCGTCTCGGCGACGTCGACCAGCAGCGCGTGGGGCACCGGGTAGCGCGAGTACTCCAGCAGGGTGTCGACCACCTGCTCGGCGTCGTGGCCGGCGGCGCGCGCGTTCCACAGGCCCAGCGGCGTCAGCCGGTAGGTGTGGATGTGCTCGGGGGCACGCTCCAGCTCCGCGAACGGGGCGATGGCGCGCCGGGCGTTCTCGGCCTTGGGGTGGTCGACCTCGAGCAGCAGCGTCTTGTCGCTCTGGACGATCAGCGGTCCGTCGGTCGGCACGCGGCACACCTCGAGGTCGGGCGGGTTCGGTCTCCCCCGAGGCTAACCGGCCGGCACCGGGACAACGGCCGCCTCGTCCGGGCAGGACGCCGGCGGCGCGGGCTCGTCGTCCAGTCCGTGCGGGGTCTTCTCCCACGTGAACGGGTCGCGGAGCACCTGCCACGCGGCCCGCCACGC
>CAZFTZ010000340.1:0-2613 GCA_964521875.1 uncultured Cellulomonas sp.
GCGGTCGGCGTTGCGGCGGGCGTTGGACAGCAGGTCGCGGGCGTGCGCCTCAGCGTCGCCGCGCACCTTCTCGGCCTGGGCGAGCGCCCTGGCGACGCGCTCCTCGGCCTCGGCCGCGTGGGCCTCCGCGTCCGCGACCAGCCGCTCGGTCTCGGCCCGCACCTGGGCGGCGCGCTCCTCGTCGGCCTTCTCGGCGGCGGCCCGCTTCGACGCGATCTCGATCTCGGCGTCCGCCAGCCGCTGCTCGGCGTCCTGGACCAGCATGTCGGTGTGCGCCTTGGCCTGTGCGCTCTCGTCGGCGATCGTCCGGCGAGCCTCGGTGAGCATGCGTTCGACCTCGAGCCGGGTCGTCTCGCGCAGCTCGGTGGTCTCCCGCGCCGCCGCGGACCGGGCCTCGCCGGTCTCGCGCTCGGTGGTCTCGCGCAGCTGGGACGTCTCGCGCTCGGTGGTGTCGCGCAGCAGGGTGGTGTCGGTGAGCGTGCGCTCGCGCAGCTCGGTGGTCTCGCGGGCCGCGGTGGCACGCAGCTCGGCGGCGTACTGCTCGGCCTCGGTGCGCAGCCGGGCGACGGCCTGCTCGGCCTCGGTGCGCAGCGCCGTGATCTCGTCGGCCGCGGCGGCACGCTGCTCGCCGGTCTCGCGGTCGGCGGTGGCGCGGACGAACGCGGAGTACTGGTCGGCCTCGGTGCGCAGGGCGGCGACCTCGGCGGCGACCCGCTGCTGCAGGGCGGCGGCCTCGCGCTCGGCGTTGGCACGCACCTGGTCGGCGTGCTGCGCCGCCTGGGCACGCAGCGTCGCGACCTCGTCGGCCACCTGCTGGCGCAGCGCGCCGACCTCGTCGGCCGCCTCCTGGCGCACGCGCGCCGCGTAGGTGTCCGCCTCGGAGGTCGTCGTCGCGGTCTCGGACTCGGTGCGCTGGCGCAACGCGGTGGTGTCCGCGTCGGCGCTCTGGCGCAGGTCCTGCGCGTAGCGCTCCGCCTCCTCGCGCTGGGCGGCCGTCTCGGACTCGGTGCGCTGGCGCAGCTCGCTCGCGGTGCGCTCGGTGAGCAGCCGCAGCTGCGTCGCCTCGTGCTCGGTGGTGGCGCGCAGCGTGCCGAGCTCCCGCTCCAGCGCGGTGCGCCGCTCGCTCTCCTCGGTGGCGATCGCGGACTGGATCCGCTGCGCCTCGCGCTCGGCGGAGCCGACCAGCTCCTCGGCCCGGCGCTGCGCGGCGACGAGCTGGCTCTCCGCCTCGGTCGCGGCGGTGGTGCGGACCTCCTCGGCCTCGCGGCGGGCGGTGGCCAGCAGCTCGGCGACCTCGTTCTCGGCCCGCGCCCGGAGCTGCCCGGCGGCCAGCTTGGCCCGCGCCAGGGTGTCGGCGGCCTGAGCGTTCGCCTGCGAGATCACCTCGGACGACTGCTCCTCCGCGGAGCGCAGCAGCTGCTCGATCCGGGAGCCCAGCCCGGAGTAGGTGGGCCGGTCGGCCTCACGCAGCTGGCGGTGCGCCTCGGACAGCTCGCCGGCGGCCTGCAGCGCCTTGGCGTCCGCGGCCTCCACCTGGGACCGGGCCTCCGCCAGCGCACGTTCCAGCTCGGTGATCCGGGAGTCCACCGCCCCCCGGTCGTAGCCGCGGAAGCTGACCACGGGGAACATCGGGGTGTCGTCGGCCACGGACGTATCCTCCAGAACGCTGGGCTCGGCCCCGGCACGCATGGGCAGCGCCTGTGCCGGAGTCCGGCGCAAGGATACGCGGATCGGATGACCCGGCGGTGTCTGGCGGTGGCAGGCCATCCGGACGGCCGAACGCCCGCCTCCGCCCATCTGTCCTAGTCTGGGTTGCTCCCTGCGAGAGGATGCGTGTGCGGAATCGACTGATCTACGCCGCCGTCGGCGTCGTCGGCGTGCTGCTGATCGGCCTGGCCGTCGCGTCGGCGACGCTGTGGCGCGCGGACGACGTGCTGACGGCCACGGCCACCGCCGACCAGGCGATCCTCGTCACCGACCCCGGGGTGCTCGAGATGGCCGGCGACCCGGTCACCGTCACCGCGACCGTCCCGCCGGGCGACCACGTGGTGCTGGCCGTCGGCCGCGACACCGACGTGGACGGGTGGGTCGGCACCGATCCCCATCAGCGGGTCACCGGGTTGGCCGGCTGGCACACGCTCGCGCTCGCGGCGCCGGGTTCGTCGTCCTCCGCCGTTCCCTCCGGCGCTTCGTCGGCCGCGTCGTCGGCCGCTTCGTCGGCCGCGTCCTCCGGCGGGCCGACGAGCGCTCCGGCGACGGCCGAAGCCCCGGCGCCCGGCGTCGCCACGCCCGTGCCGTCGCAGTCCGCCACGGCCGGCGCGACCGCGACCTCGCCCTCGACCGCCGTCCCCGACGCCGCCTCCTCCGACATGTGGGTGAGCGTGGCCCAGGGCACCGGCTCCGCGACGATGTCCTGGCCGACGCAGCCCGGGCGCTGGAGCCTGCTGGTGGTCGGCTCGACCGCGGCGGGCACCGGCGTGCCGCCGACTCTCGCACTGGCGTGGCCGCGAACCGTGACGACCCCGTACCTGGTGCCCGGCATCGTCGTCGGCGCGCTGCTGCTGCTCGTCGCGCTCGGGCTGCTGTGGCGCGACCTGCGGCACCGCCATGGCG
>CAZFTZ010000341.1:0-7821 GCA_964521875.1 uncultured Cellulomonas sp.
CTTGAGCGTCAGGGCGGTCAGGTCACGCCGCAGGATGTCGTTGCGGGTGTCGCAGCCGTTGTGGTCGGTGTCGTACGCGCGGTAGCCGAACGAGTCGCGGTCGTAGCCGGCCATGCTCGGGCTGTCGTTCACGGCGAGCTGGGCGAGCGCGACGAGCGCGGTCTGGCCGGTGGCGCCGGCGAGGAGCGTGGTCGTGTCCGACGATCCCGCCGGTGCCGGTGCCGGTGCCGCGAGGTCAGCGGCCTCGTCGGCGTTCAGCGCCGGGTCGTCGGGGTCGGCGAGGTCCTCGGGCGTGGGGGTCGGGGACGGCGTCGCGGTGCGGGTCGGGGCGGCCGACGTGGGCGCCGAGCTCGTCGGGCCGGCAGCGGTGGTCGCCGGGGGCGCGGGCGCCGCGGTCTCGTCGGAGGGCGCCGCGATGGCGGAGCCCACTCCGAGCCCGAGCAGCGACGCCACGAGCAGCCCGACCCCGAGCTTGCGCCCCGGCGCCCCGAGGAACCGGCGCCCGGTCACCAGGTGCCAGGCCCCGCCGACGAGCACGACGAGCCCCGCGCTGATCAGCGCGCCGGAGGCCCCGGAGGAGGCGCCGCCGACGACGAGCGCGAGCACGACGCCGGCGAGGGGGACGACGACGCTCGGCCGGATCCGGGCCGGCCGTGAGGTCGGGGAGGCGTCGTCGCGCATGCCCCGATCATCGGCGCCTGCGCCGGCCGATGTAAGGGACTGAGCGGGTGGCGTCGCGAGGCGGGCCGGGTGACGCCTGTGGATGGACGGAAGCGCGGCGACGCATTGTCCGGGACGCTGTGCGCGGCCGCGTTCGAGTCGTCAAGAGGGAGTGAATGTAGGGTGTCTAGTCTTACTAGAGTGGCCAGTTGAAGCGCCGTCAGGTGATCGTGCGCGTCCGTGCCGAGGCGCTCCGCCAGGGAATCCCGATCGAGATCGTCGAGATGACACGGCACACCGCGATCGTGGTCGGCGGGTTCCGATCGACGCTCGGGCGGCACTCCGAGGTGCCGGACGGCACGGCGCGAGCGTTCTGGCGACAGTTCGACGTGGTCTTCGGGAAGGGGTGGTGGCGATGACACAGAGCTTCACCGCGGTCGCGCGGCGGAACGGACGCGTCTGGTGGGTGCAGTGCGACCAGTACCCGTCCGCGTTCTCGTCGGTGGCCCGGCTCGCCGATGCCGCCGCACATCAGCGCGAGGCGGTTGCCTTCGTCAGCGGGTTGCCGGCCGACGAGATCGAGGTGGCGGTCAGGCCGGAGCTGCCTTCCGAGCTCGCGACGGCAGTCGAGGATGCGCGGACCGCCGCCGAGGCCGCGGACGCGGCACGTCGAGACGCGGCCGCACGCTCGCGGGCGGCGGTGGCTCGGCTGCGATCGGCCGGCCTCAGCGGAGCCGACGTCGCGGCGGTGCTCGGGGTGTCGCCGCAGCGGGTGTCTCAGCTGTCGCGGGTTTCATGACGACGTCCTGGACACCGTGCCGTACCATTTCCTGTGTAGTCGCAGTGCATCGCTTGTCCTGACTGCTGTGGGTCGAGGCCCCGGTTGTCGTGTCTTCGGACGGATGACGACCGCAGTGAGTACCGGTCCCGGAGCGGGATCGTCCTCCCCACAGAGAAGAGACAGACATGGCCACCGGAACCGTGAAGTGGTTCAACGCCGAGAAGGGCTTCGGCTTCATCGCGACGGACGAGGGCGGCGCTGACGTCTTCGTGCACTACTCGGCGATCGCGTCGAGCGGCTACCGCTCGCTCGAGGAGAACCAGCGCGTCACGTTCGACGTCACGCAGGGCCCCAAGGGCCCGCAGGCCGCGAACGTCGTGCCTGCCTGATCCTCGCAACACCCGCGACGGGCGCCCGGACCTCACGGTCCGCGGCGCCCGTCGCTGTCTCCCGCGCGGGCGGGCTCACGTGCCGAGCGACGCCGCCGCGGGTTCGTCGGGCCGCCGCCGGGCGACTCGACGCCACACCTCCCACGCGATGCCCGCCGCCGCCACGACCGCGCTGACGATCCCCACCGTCCGGGCCAGCGGCACCACGTACCCGTTCCCCGCGTCGAGGACGGGCTGCAGCACGGCGCCCCACGCCGATCCGGTGGACCACGAGACGAGCCAGCCCAGCAGCGGCTTGGCCAGCAGCGACAGCGCCACGGTGGCGCCGGCGGCGATCGTCACGGTCCGCACCCGGTTGCGGGACGCGAGCACGCCGACGACGAGCAGCACGACTGCGACGAGCCACGCCCAGCGGTCCGTCAGCTGCTCGAGCCGGTAGCGCTGCTGCATGTGCGCCAGCGTGCGGGAGTCGGCGAGCTGGATCTCCAGCGAGGCCCCGGTCGCGCCGAAGACCGGCGCGAGGTCCGGCGGCAGGGTCACGCCGGCCTGGGCCAGGGCCGGGGCGATGTCGACGACGAGCGGCGTGGCCGCCGTCGAGGCGGACACCTGGGTCACCACCTGGTCCCGGACGGTCAGCAGCACGCCGGTCCAGGTGTCGACGGTGCCGGTGATCGCGGCGTCGGAGGTCAGCGCGGTGGTCAGCACCGACACCGCCGGGTTGCCGGACACGTCCGTGCCGTGGGCGGCCGCGGTGCGCACCACCGCCTGGTCCAGCACGGCCTTCAGACCGGAGCGCACTGCGGGCTCGTCGATCGTCGAGGCGACGGCATGGACGATCGCGCCGTCGTCGTGCAACGCCGCGAGCGTCGCGTGCGCCTGGACCCAGGACGTGCCGGCCATCACCGCCAGGGCGATGCACGTCGCCGAGATGTGGTGCCGCCCGACGATCGCCATGCCCGGTCCTCTCCGCGGGCCGTCGCCTGACCCGCGCATGCAGCATCACGCGCGGCAGCGCGCCACGGAGGGAACGAGCCCACGAGTCGCCCGGTGATACCGACGCCCGCCGTCCCGGCTCCCAGGCAGGCTTCAGGCTGCGGTCCTACGCTCAGGCCTTCTCAGGGCGGTACGTGCCGGCCCGACGAGGCCCCGGCACCGAGTGCGACGGAGACGGCGATGATGCGCTGGTACGGCATGGGCATGGGTGCGTGGTTCGGCATGGGCCTGTTCTGGCTGCTGCTCGTGGCCCTGATCGTCTGGATCGTGGTTCAGCTCGCCAAGCCGCGGCACGGGGAGCCGCCGCGGCCGCCGTTCGCGCAGGGACAGCCGTGGCAGGGCGGCCCGGCCGGACCTGCCGGTCCCGCGGGACCGCCGCCGCACCCCGGCCCGTACGTCGAGTCGCCGTTCGAGACGCTCGACCGCCGCCTCGCGGCGGGCGAGATCGACCTGCCGACCTACCAGCAGCTGCGCCAGGCGATCATCGACTCCCGCGGCGGCCCCCAGTGAGGACGGTGCTGCCCCGCGGCGTGCTGATCGTGGCGCTCGTCGTCGCGGTAGTGCTGCTCGTCGGCTCCGTCGGTGCGACGGTCGCATGGGTGCACAGCGGCTCGGGCACGGGGACCTCGTTCGAGTTCCTGCGGCCCGGCGAGGACGGCAACGACGACGGTGGTCAGCCCGACGAGCGCCGGGTGTTCCCGCCGTGGCGCGAGCAGCAGGAGCAGCCGGCGCCGTCGTCCCCGGCCGAGCCGGAGCCGCTGCCGTCGCAGCAGGCGCCCGTGGTGCCGGGGCGGCCGATCCCGATCCCGACCGCCCCGACCCGCTGAGCGGGTCAGACCTCCGCAGGCACCCGGTGCGGGGGCAGTGCCTGCTCGGGCTCGTCGGGCCGCTGGGCGAGGCGCGACGGCCACCACATGGCGCGGCCGATGTCGAGGTTGAGGGCCGTGACCAGCACGGACCGCACCACGATCGTGTCCAGCAGCACGCCGAACGCGACGGCGAACCCGATCTCGACGAAGGTGGTCAGCGGCAGCGTGGCGAGCACGGCGAACGTGCCGGCGAGCACGAACCCGGCGGACGTGATGACCCCGCCGGTCGCGGCGAGCCCGACGAGCGACCCGCGCCGGTGACCCAGGCGCAGCGCCTCCTCACGCACCCGGGTCATGAGGAAGATGTTGTAGTCGATCCCCAGGGCCACCAGGAACGTGAAGACGAAGAGCGGCAGCTGCGCGTCCGCGCCCTCGAACCCGAGCACGTGCCGGAACACCAGCGCGGATGCGCCGATCGCCGCGGCGAAGGACAGCACCACCGTCCCCATGAGCACCAGCGGCGCGACGACCGCCCGCAGCAGCAGCGTGAGGATGACGAACACCGCGAGCAGCATGATCGGGATCACCACCCGGCTGTCCCGCCAGGCCGCACGTTCCACGTCCAGCGTCGTGGCGGACTGGCCGCCGACGAGCGCGTCGGCCCCCGGCACGGCGTGGACGGCGTCGCGCACCCGGTCGACGGTGTCGTAGGCCGCCTGGCCGTCCGGCGCCGAGGTGAGCGTTCCCTCGAGGTAGGCGTGCCCGTCCATCACCACCGGCTCGGTGACGGACTCCGGGTCGATGCCGTCGACGCCGGCGAAGGCGTCGTGGACGGCCGTGGCCTGGTCGGCGTTCGCGATCACGACGACCGGCTGCCCCGCCCCGCCGTCGAAGTGCGCGGCGAGCACCTTGCCGCCCTCGATCGCGGGCTGGGTCGACGTGTAGGACCCCTCGGTGGACAGGCCCACCGCGTTGAGCTGCGTGACCCCCGCGGCCGCGACCAGCAGGACCGCGGCCGTGACCACCCACGTGGCGCGCGGGCGGCGGGCGATCCGCGCGCCGACGCGGGCCCAGAAGCCGGCGCTCGTCGGCTCCGGGTCGCCCTCGTGGGGGACCCGCGGCCAGAACACCCAGCGCCCGACGAGTACGAGCATCGCCGGCAGCAGCGTCAGCATCACCAGCAGGCCGACGACGATGCCGACCGCCGCGACCGGCCCCAGCCCGGAGCTGGACCGGATGGTCGCGAACAGCAGGCACAGCATGCTGATCGCCACGGTGGCGCCGGAGGCGATGATCGCGGGGCTGGCACGATGCAGCGCGACCGCCATCGCCTGGTGCCGGTCGGCGTGGTGACGCAGCTCCTCGCGATAGCGCGCGACGAGCAGCAAGGCGTAGTCGGTGCCGGCGCCGAAGACGAGCACGGTGAGGATGCCCGAGCTCTGCGCGTTCACGGTGAGGTCGAAGTTCTTCACCATGAGATAGACCACGGCCTGAGCCACGGTGAGCGCCACGCCCGCGGACAGCACCGGCAGCAGCCAGAGCACCGGGCTGCGGTAGGTGAGCAGCAGGATGGCGATGACGACGCCCGCCGCCGCGTACAGCAGCGTCGACTCGATGCCGGAGAACGCACCGGAGGAGTCGGCGGCGTACCCGGCCGGCCCGGTGACGTAGACACCCAGGCCGTTCGCACCGTCCTGCGCGGTCGACCTCAGGTCGGCGACGGCGTCCTTGGCCAGGTCCCAGCCGTTCTCGCCGAGGTCGAGCGGAACGACGACCTGGGCGGCCTCGCCGTCCTGCGACGGGATGGGCCCGACGACCTGCCCGTCGAGGGTGGTGAGGGTGGAGAACGTCGCGACGTCGGCCTGGACTTTGGCCAGGTCGTCGGCGGTCAGCCCGCCGTGACGCTCGTAGACGAGCACGGCGGGGATGGTGTTGGCCGAGACGAACGTGCTCGCGACGTCGAGGACCTGGGTCGACTCGGCCTCGGCGGGCAGCCAGCTCTTGGCCTCGTTGTTCTGGACCCCGGTGAGCTTGCCCGCCAGCGGTCCCAGGAGTGCGACGACGACGAGCCAGAACGCCACCACGGCGAACTTGGCGTAGCGGTGGGTGACCCACCCAGCGACAGCGGACATGACTGCTCCCCGTGGGGCGACGACGTTGGCTTGGCTGACGACGCGGACGGGATCGGACACGCCCTGCGCCGGTGTCAACCGTCCACCTCAGGAGCCCGCCGGCCCCATCGGTGATACCCCCGACCCTCCCCTGATGTTGCGTGGCCGTCCCCAGGGGAGTCTCAGGGTGCTCGTCGGCCCGGTGCTAGGTTCGCCGGGTGTCCCCGAGCAGTCACCGCAGGTGGCGACGTGCGCGGGCCGGGGCGGCACTGACGGCGACGCGGGCACGGCTGCGCGTCCTCGAGGCGGTCGCGCCGGCCGCGGCCGGACGTGCCGCGGTCGACCTGTGGTGCACCTATCCCGCCGGCGGACGCAGCCGTGACCTGAGGCCATCTCCGGGGACGGTGCGACGGCTGCCCGCGGTGCGCGCGGGGGACGTCGTCGTCGAGACCTGGGGCGATGGCCCGGTGGTGTACCTCGTGCACGGCTGGGGCGGCTGGCGCGGGCAGCTCGGTGCCTTCGTCGGGCCGCTGGTCGCCGCCGGGTACCGGGTGGTGGCGTTCGACGCGCCCGGGCACGGCGACGCCCGGCCGGGGTTCATGGGTCCGGGACGCGGCACGGTGATGGAGCTGATGGAGGCGTTCGAGGTCGTCGGGCAGGAGCACGGTCCGGCGGCGGGCGTGGTGGCGCACTCGCTCGGGAGCACGTCGGCGGCGCACGTGCTGCACGAAGGCTTCCCCGCGGAGCGGCTGGTGCTCGTCGCGCCGAACGGCTCGTTCGTCGACCTCGTCGGGCGCTTCGCCTCCGCGCTGCACCTGGGCGAGCGCACGACGAACCAGCTGCGGACCGCCATCGAGGAGGCGACCGGCCGGGCGCTGGCGGACTACGACATCGCGCCGCTCGGCGCCGGCGGCGGCATGCCGGACACGCTCGTGGTGCACGACCTCGCGGACCGCCAGGTGGCGCACGCCGAGGGTGCCGCGATCGCCGTCACCTGGCCGAACGCCCGGCTGGTCAGCACCGACGGCCTGGGTCACCAGCGGATCCTCGCGGACGCAGGCGTCGTCGCGGCGGCCGTGGCGCACGTCACCGGCGCCCGCGTCGCCTCCTGAGGCGTGGCGCTGCCTCGTCGGTCCGGGGCGTGGTGGGCTCAGGACGCGAGATAGCGCTCCAGCGCCCGGCGGGTGAGCTTCGAGACCGAGACGCCCTCGGCCGCGGCCCGCTCGTCGAGCCGCCGCCGCAGGTCGACGGGGACGCGGACCTGGAGGGTCGGGGAGACGGTCGAGCCGCCGGACAGCGACTTGCCGCCCGGGATGAGGTTGCGTCGCCGCGTCTCGGCGATGACGGCCTCGGCGTAGTCCTCCGCGGCCTGCCCGTCGAGCACGGTGCCGTCGGGGAGGGTGACGGGGGTGTCGTCGTCCTCGTGAACCAGGATGTACCGCCGCTTGTCGCTCATGCTCGCCTCCTGAACGCTGTCGGCATCGCGTGGATCACGGCCTAGGAGTCCGGGTCCCGGTCGTCGCGCACGACGACGACCTCGAGCTCCACCCCGCGGTCGTCGTCGCCGATGAAGAGGACGGCTCCGCCGATCTGTCGCTGGATGGCGGTCGCGGATTGTCTGCACGTACATGAGCCTTGCCGATCCGGTGCTTGCGTCCGGGGTGGGTCATGCGTAGACAGCCCGTCACGCCGAGTATGTCAGACATCGTCGAAATCTCCAGTCGCTCACGCTGGAGAATCGTGGCGGAAGGCGTGTCGACGGCGTCGGCGGTTGTCCACAGCCCGCGCCCCGCGGATGGGCCGCGACCGTCCCCGGCCCGCGTCACGCCTGCGGCGAACAGAGGACTGCCACGCCATACCCCGCGGTTAGCATCGAACAACGCCGGCCGGTCTACGTCTGCGGCAGCCCGATGCCGATAAGGACAAGCGGAAGGCGCAAGCCCCGTGAGGAGTGCACATGTTCGAGAGATTCACGGACCGGGCCCGCCGGGTGGTCGTCCTCGCCCAGGAAGAGGCGCGGATGCTCAACCACAACTACATCGGCACCGAGCACATCCTCCTGGGCCTCATCCACGAGG